>DATHNR010000548.1:0-3675 GCA_035485835.1 Puia sp. | reverse complement strand
AAAGAATGAATCTGGATCCCTCCAAAGTAAATATTCATGGAGGAGCGGTTTCACTGGGTCACCCATTGGGTTGTAGTGGCGCACGTATACTCGTTACGTTGCTTTATATTTTGAAACAACAAAAAGCGAAATACGGAGCAGCCGGAATATGCAACGGGGGAGGCGGCGCAAGTGCCATGGTTATCGAAAATATTTTATAATCCGAATAAGAATTGTTCATGTATATAATCAACCACTTTTACAAGGCTCTTACTTTCTTCAAAAACTCTTAACTGCCGGTCAGCACCGGTGCCCCGGTCAAAAATTTTCGGAATGATACTGACTGCATCCCGGCTGCCCAGGGGGTCAAGCACGTCGTCAATAAAATCCAGGAGTTCATAAATCAAAACGCGTGTATTGACTTCTTCTTCTTTGCCAAAATCTATCAGGTGACCATCAATACCGTAGCGGCTTGCGCGCCATTTATTTTCGTTGATCAATGCGCGTTGATAAATAATAAAATTTAAGTTTTGTGTTCTTAATTTATAAATTTTCGCGCAAACTGCCTGAAATAACGCAGCAATACAAATCGTTTCTTCCACTGTCATCGGAACATCGCATATCCGGAATTCAACCGTGTTGAAAAAGGGGTGTACACGCAGATCCCACCAAATTTTTTTTGCATTATCAATGCAATTCGTTTTGACGAGTAGTTTTATAAAGTTTTCATATGCTTCAATACTTTCAAAATATTCCGGAATGCCGGTCCGAGGAAATTTATCGAATACTTTTGTCCGGAAAGATTTATATCCTGTACTACGACCTTCCCAGAAAGGTGAATTCGTGCTGAGTGCATAAATATGAGGAAGAAAATAACGGGTTGAGTTGGCAATATGATTGGCCATTTCCCTGCTCTCCATGCCCACATGTACATGCAGTCCAAAGATCAGATTACTTCGGGCAGCTTCCTGCAGTTCGTTTACAATTTCATTATAACGTGCATGATCAGTGATAAGCTGACTTTCCCAGTGACTGAAAGGATGAGTACCTGAAGCGCCTACCCAGAGCCCCTGTTCAGCTGCTATTTGTGAGATCGTTTTGCGAAGAGTGGATACATCCTGGTAAGCTTCTGAAATATCGCGGCAGATATCGGTGCCTACTTCCACGACTGCCTGATGCATTTCTGCCTTTACTTTATCGCGGATCATCTTTTGACCTTCGATAACGATCTTCTGTTCATGACTCTTGAGTTCCCGGCTCTCGGGATCAATCACCATATACTCTTCTTCTATACCGAGCGTAAAATTTTGATAATTGATATTTGCCATAACTTTTTTAGTGTGGTAGTATGGAAGTGTGGTAGGGTGGAAGTGTAGTGAAGTGTGTTTGTAACTACCAAACTACCACACTTTCACACTTTCCTCAACTCATTAGTGGTTTTTGAACAGTGCTCCTCTTAATATATTCTCCCCAGGTCAGATTATCCAAACCATCTTTAGCATCCATTGCTCTTTCGATAGCATAATTCGCAGCTGTTTCCACAACCCATTTGAAATTTTCTTCGCCTACGCTGATTTTTTCAGCATCGGGAGCTGGATTACAGAAATCAATGGCATAGGGTATACCATCTTTTACAGCAAGTTCGACGGTATTGAAATCATATCCCAGGTATTTATTGATGCGTAAAACGATCTGTTCCATCTGCCTGAGTCTTTCTTCGGAAGGTTTGAAATCAGCCACATAACGCAGGTGGTGTGGGTTACGGGGTTCGTATGACATAATCCGTACATATTTTCCACCGATACAATAACACCGGTAATATTCTTCGAAAACAATCTCTTCCTGAAGCAGCATTACCAGCCTGCCCGTCTCACTGTGCTTCTGATAAAAATCTTCAGCATTCTGAATACGGTACACATTCTTCCATCCACCCCCGGCAAAGGGTTTCATATATGCGGGGAAACCCACATACTTAAAAATCGATTCCCAGTCGAGTGGATACGCCAGGTTGGAAAATGATAAATCTGTCGTGTCTTCAGGCAGATCGCGGGAAGGAAGAATGACTGTCTTCGGAACCGGCACACCGATTTTAGTAGCGAGTGCGTTGTTAAAAAATTTTTCATCTGCGCTCCACCAGAATGGATTATTGATAACTGCAGTACCACAAATAGCGGCATTTTTTAAAAAAGCCCGGTAAAAAGGTACATCCTGAGAAATACGGTCTATGATTACGGTATAACCACTTGGATGTCCCTGAATTACTTTATCAATTAAAACTGATTCAGCATGAATTCCCCGCATATTCTTTCCATTTACGGCTTCTATGAATGCCATGGGGAAACTTCTTTCTTTACCGTAAAGCACGCCGATTTTTTTCATGCAGTTTATTTATTTCAGGAAGTTAATTGATTAAGGACAGATAATGTGGAAACATTTCGCGCCATATTGGCCAGTCATGCGTAGCATTCGGTCTAAGGTCCAACCAATGGCGGATATTTTTTTGTTGCAGAATAACATCCATTCGTTCATTATCCGGTTTACATATGTCATATTCGCTCGTTCCAAGAACAATCCCCATTTTCCATAGATTCGGATTGTTATCGTTCGGGATATAGTCAACAGGGTTATTGAAATAAATGGTATCATTATAATAACCATCTGTAAACTGTTTAATGTCGAAAGCCCCACTCATCGAAAAACAATAGCTGGCAAGGTTTGGATGTCTGAAGGCGCTATTTACTGCGTGATACCCACCAAAACTGCATCCGGCAAATGCCATTCTTTCAAAACCAGTTTCGTGCTGAGCCCAGGGAACAAGCTCGGTAGAAATCATACGATCATATTTTTCCTGATTATAAGCTCTTGCATTGGGTGGAATGGATTTATTATACCAACTGTCCGCATCAATACTGTCAGGGCAATAAATTTTTACCCTCCCGTTTTCAACAAACCAATTCGCCGCTTCTATCATACCCTGATCCTTATTCTGGTAATAAGCTCCCTTGGATGTTGGAAACAATATAACGGGCTGGCCGCCATGTCCGAATACAAGCATTTCAATATCGCGATCCAGGGAAGGTGAATGCCATTTATAATATTCTTCCTTAATATTCATGCTAAAATGCGTTGGTGGGTAATCAAATTTATTTTTAAAATGCTATAAAAACAAATGAACTCCGTATTCTTGCCTATTTTTGAAAATATGTCATCTGTAGACTCCGAAATAAGATCCCTTGAAACCCTTTCATTTCCATCAGAAATTCTGGGAAGGGAGATTCGCCTGGATTTTTATTTTCCTCCCGATACCGGGAAAGACCAGATAGATGTATTATTGGTAAATGATGGCCAGGATCTTGAGACAATGGGCTTTGAGTCTATTCTCAACAAATTATACCGTTTAAATTCCATCAGGCCCCTCCTTTGTATCGGTATTCATGCCGGGCCCCTTAGAAAATTCGAATACGGAACAGCCATAACACCCGACTACAAAGGGAGAGGAAATCTTGCGCGACGATATATGCATTTTATTACGGAAGAACTTGTGCCGTCCATGCATAAACTTTTTCCAGGTAAGCTGAATAATCTTTGGGCATTTGCAGGATTTTCGCTTGGTGGTCTGAGTGCGCTTGATATATCCTGGAAAAATGGGCAGCTTTTTAAAACAGTGGGTGTATTTTCCGGGTCCCTGTGGTGGCG
>DATHNR010000547.1:0-3575 GCA_035485835.1 Puia sp. | reverse complement strand
CCCAGTGATCCTATATTCATACTGTACCCTTTGATATCATAACCCCAGAATCTTTTAAGATTATATACGCCACCTACTTTTGGCTTGTCGGGCCAGAGTACGCGTGGTACGATGGATGCCGCAACCGAGGTCCATATCGTTTCCCCATAGGCGTATGGATATTTTCTCGGGACCATATTCATGGTTACGGCCACCAGCCAGCCCTGGTTCATACGCACCGAGATAAAGAATAATTTATTCGGATCCATGAGTTCAGCAGGATTGATAACACGGTCGGCTATCAATTCTCCATAGAAAAGCGGATCACCTCCACCTCCTTCCTGATGCCATGCCCTCTCACGGTATTCCATTTTGATTGATTGGAAAATGATGATAAGGAAAATCCCCGCCGCACAATAAAGAAGTTTACCACGGAACGAAATCTTTTTACCCAGGAGCATCAGAACCAGGGAACAGGCAAGTATATAAATAAATTCACCAAACATTCCGGTAGCAATGGTTTGACCGATCATCAACGCAAGTACACCAGGCACGATATATCGCTTGTATTTACCGGGAGAATAAATCACATAAAAAACACCCACATAAGTCAGGTCGTCCATTAATTTAAAAACCTGTTTTAAATCAGTGGGAGATAAAAAATCCAGAAAGCCTGAAACCGTACCGATGGCTATTAAATAAAGCCCGATATACGGATCCTTCGCCAGGCGCTTTTTCACATTTTCAATATACTGTTCCGGGGTCTTATTTATTTTCAGTTTTATAATGGGTAATCGAATGCCTATAATCATTGCGATAACGGCGGGATCGACGAAGGAAAAATAATCATCCGATTCTATGGGCATATATTTTACCCACAAACGGGCCATGAAATCCGCTTTGGTATATTCATGATAAAATATAACTGGCATGAAACAGCAGGTGAAGACCGCCAGTAAAATCGCAAGATCAAGGATTACGATTCTGTTTCCAAGATCATATAAAAACTCAAGGAAAAAATAAAACAACAGGCATACCGATAATATCTCCCAGGCAGTGAGGTTCCCTAAGAAATATAATAGTAGATATAATAGAACAGTTAATAAAAGAAGGATCTTTTTCACTGTTCCTTTCTTAAGCGTTTAATAATTGACATACCGGTGCAAAGTATTTTTCAAAGTTAAGCTCATTCTCAAAATCCATCCTGGCCTGGTTTCCCAATATCTGAATCTTACGTTCTATCGTTTCAAATATTGAGATCAGCGAAGCTTCTGAACAATCCGTAAAAAAAGCCCAGTTATATTTCCCAAGGTAATTGCGAAATTGCTGGTTATCATATAATATTACCGGCAATCCTGCAGCGGCATATTCATATATTTTATTGGAAGAAGTGCCCAGGGTTTTATTCATGATATCATCTTTCCTGTGAATGCCTATTCCGATATGATAGGCCATGCACTGCTCAATCACCTTACTATAGCTCCCCGGCGGAATGATCTGCAGCTTCTTACTCACTCCCGATTCAGCAGCCAATCCCAGCAACTCCTTCTTATATTCTTCACTGATAAATCCTCTTACAATAAGTTCCATCTGTTTACCACGGATGCTGCGACCCAACAACCGGATAATCTCTTCAAGTCCATGCAGGGGCCCGATGGATCCCTGGTAAACGATTCTCAAAACTTCCCCATAGCTCTTCTGATAACGTGCATATCGGTTAAAAACTTTCACGGAAGGGTAGTTTGGAAGAAAAAAAAACCTGCCCTTCAGTTCTTCCATGGGGAAATAGGCCTGTCTGTCCACAGATGGCAGCGAAAAGATCTGAATCCTTGGAAATATCCAGTTTTCTGATTTCCAGGCAGCCCATGACAGGCTCCCCTTGCGAATAACCTTACTATCCCCCACATCATGATTATGGTACCAAAGGGTCGCCGGTTTCCTGATAAATGGGCTTATCAGCCGGTAGGCAAGAACAGGAAAATAATCATACAACAAAATAGTATCGGGTTGGTTTCTCCTGATCGTTTTTAATAACTTCCTGCTGTATTGAAAAAAATACTGCACTTTTTTCAGGACAGAAGCTGCCTCCGCTTTCCTGACATGTATCTTTTTACCCGTTTGAATCAAATGAACATTCTCCGGATAAGTCCAGTCAAATTGCTCATCGTAATTTCTGAAAACCACATATATATTTTCATAGATCCCCGAAAGGTATTCAATGGCATTCAGGGTGGGTGGATAATACTCAGGCGGACTGTAAATAGAAATGACCAGGTTTTTTTTCAGCATGAATAAAAACGATCCCGGATGGTCTTATAAGATTTTTAAAATGTTTTTCATATAACGGTCGCCATAATCATCCCAGGTATAACCGGATGAAATGGTTTTAACAGCATTCGATTTGATCGCTTCCAGTTTCTCCCGGTCACCAAATAATAAATCTATCTTCCTGGCAATGGCTTTCGGATCCCTGATGGGAACAACCATTCCACTTATCCCATCCTGCAAAAGATTCTCCGCACCTGTATTAGGTGTAACGATTACTGCAATACCGCATGACATCATCTGAGGAATCACCATGCTCAGTCCCTCTTCGAGGGATGGCTGAACACCCACATCACATTTTACAAGATAATTCTGCAGATCATAATGATTGATATGACCAAAGAAGGTCCAGTTCTCTTTCCTGTATTCTTCCACAACAACCTGCATCTCTTTATCAATACTCCCGATAAACCAAACCTCAAACTGGTCCGCAGGAATGGACAACTGATTCAATGCCTCAAATAAATATATCAGACCCTTGCGGATGGAAATAGTTCCCAGGTAAACGATACGGAATTTTCTTTTTTCTACTGATGTTTTTGAAGGACTAAAATATTTATTTGAACCGAAAGGATTCACCAGTAATTTCTCTACCGGTATTCCCCTGGCTGTAAAACTATCCCTTACAAAAAAAGAAGGAACAGAAATATAATCAGCCTCTTTGTATTCCTGCAACTCCTTCTTAATAACAGAAGGATGGATCGCAAACTCTTTCCCAAATTTTTTATATTCTTCTTTCAAAATCATCTCCTGAAAAAGAATATGCGATGAGCCGCGCTCTAAAATTGTTACCATGCCCTTTTTCTTTGCCCTGAGAATACTGTGCAGGCTCATCCCGCTCCATCCGATAAAAACCCTGCTCGAACTCTTTTTAAGTTTGCCAGCTACCCATTTGTCAAACAGATTGTTCCATGCATGTGCATATTTCCTGAATAATACCATCGGAAACGCCAGTAAAAGGAAGGTGCGGATTTTATCAACAGGTATCATTTCTTTATCGATCCGCTTCACAAATTTTCTGCCTATTGTATTTTTATTATATGCGTAGGTAGTGAACAAAATATCGAGACCTTTATTACGCTCCATTTGTTCAGCCAGGTTAAAAGCGTGTGACTTGGAACTGGCAGAAACAGATACCACTAAATAAGTTTTTCAAAAGATTTGTAAACAGTCATGGCACGGGATGTAAATGTATAGCCGGATTCCAGGCATCGCTTCCTGGCATTATTCCTTATAATTTCAATACTGCTTTCAGGCATTTGCAGAATTTC
>DATHNR010000546.1:0-3354 GCA_035485835.1 Puia sp. | reverse complement strand
CAGAAAAATCATATCCTCTTTGCTCAACACTATTTCTGTTGCCTTTATATTTTCGGCAAAATGTTTCAGAGAAGAGGTACCTGGTATGGGTAAAATCCAGGGAGAACGGTGAAGCAGCCAGGCAAGATTTATTTGTGCTACTGTAGCATTGTACTTTTTCGCAATGGTGGCAATGCGATCATCTTTCTTTGGCATGGATTGAACCAATGAAAAATAAGGTACGAAAGGAATGTTGTTTTTCTCGCAGGTCTCTAATACTTCGCCACCCCGGTTTTCACCGCCATGAGGAAAACTTAAAGAAAGCCGCTGACCATGACCATACATATTTTCTACCGTTGCAATGGTACCCATGGACATCGCCGTATCCAACTCATCGGGATTCACGTTGCTTACACCAAGGTGCAATAATTTACCTTCTTTTTGCAATTGAAACATTGCCTCCATGGACTCTTTGAAGGGAACACCGCCCGCAATCACCCTGAAATGAACCAGTGTGATTTGTTCCAGTTTGAGTGTACGAAGATTCCTCTCAATACTAATACGTAATTGTTCAGGGCGGTTAAATGGAATCCAGCTTCTATCCGGCTTTCTCGTACAGCCAACCTTAGTACAAATGACCAGGTTCGAAGGATAAGGATACAAGGCTTCTGCGATGAGCTTATTCGTAATATCATCGCCATAATAATCAGCCGTGTCTATAAATTGTATACCACTGGTAATACAGGATTTCAATATCTGCAGGGCCTCGGGGCGATTCTTCGGTTCACCCCAGATGCCTTCTCCTGTGAGCCGCATGGTACCGTACCCGAAACGGTTTATCGTTAAGGGGTTTTTGCTGCTTCCTGCAATAGTAATTTCCTTTGCGATCATTGAAATGAATGATTGGGACAGGCTTTATAACATGCGAGAGAAATAAAAGTTTAGTCCAAAACTTTCACCAGGATATTTTTGAAATGCACTTCACTATTCGGATCGTGACCCTGTAATGCAAAAGTGCCGTCTGAGAGAAAATGATTTGTTTGACCGGGCGCGGGTTTGTAATCAGCAGGTTCGGTGTAGTCAACCACTGTCTTGTCGTTGAGTTTTATGATGACGTGTTTTCCTTCTACCTTAATATATTCCGTGAACCATTCCATGTCTTTCACATATACTTCTTTTATATTAACAACATCGTAGAGGCTGCCGGTTCGTTTCCAGTCCGTATGCGAGTTGTTTACCTGTACTTCGAACCCTGTGTCGGGCCAGCTTTTTTCCTGGTATTTTGTATGAAAATAAATACCTGAATTCGAGCCGGGATAAGTCATGACATCCACCTTCAGTTCAAAATTTTTAAAGTCATGGTTTTTATAATCGCCAACATAAAACAAATGCGCCGTGGGGCCATGCACAACGATCTGGCCATCTTTTACAGAAAACGTTGCGGCGTTTTCGCCTACTTTCCATCCGTTCAGCGAATGGCCGTCGAACAAAGACACCCAATCTGGTGAAACCGGTTTGCTGTAGCGGAATGCGGTAAGTGCAAAAAGGATTGCTGACAAGAAGATCCATTTTTTCATCGCGAATATTTTATTGTGTAATCTATGAAAATTAATGCATTTCTTTTAAGAGCGCATCCGTTAATCCGTTTCGTGGATTGTCCAACCTTAATTCCCAGAAAAATATTCCGTGCAGTTTTTTTTCAGACATATATGCCGCCTTCTCTGCAACAGAGCGCTCATCGTCATAAGTTAAATATAAACCGGTTTTAGCATTATACCTGTAAGGAGCTTTCGCTTCATTATCCCAATAGCTGAGATATCCCTGCTGCTCAGAATAATTTAAACGAAGATCTTTCATGGGAACAAATTTCTGAAAATCGGCAGGCTGATTTAATCCTGTATCAGATGCATTTCTTAGTTTATAAAGCCTCGCATAATAAGCCACACCAATCGCAATTTTTTGATTGGGAATTCCAAGTGAATCCAGATAATGGACCGCATGATCGGCAGAAGCTGTCTGCCAGCTTGTGGAATATAATGAACTGTGATGGCCGGTGCTGTGCACATGACTGCCGATGAGGTCGTAGGTCATCAGATCAAAGCGATCCACATATGGTAACAGGGCAGGGTACGAAATAGAACCTTCCAGGTAAGGTGAAAATCCTGCACACAGTAAAGTAATTTGTTTTTTAGAACCCAGCGTTTTTCTCAATTGCGCCATTAATTTTGTCAGATTGTCCTTGTCCTCAATTGAATATGGATGATCAGGAAAAGCCGGCAGAGAAGGAAATTCCCAGTCTATATCAATTCCATCTGCCTGAAAATGATCAAGGGTTTCCTTAACAGACTGACAAAATTCAATGCGTCCTTTTTCTGAAGAGAATACAGCGGAGCAGGTTTTACATCCTCCCCATCCGCCCAGTGACAATATTATTTTCAGGGATGAATTTTTCTTCTTCAAAGAAACAAGCGTGCTTATGGTGAGACTGTCATTCCGACTACCGATGGTGAACCGGTTTCCTTTGAGATGACAAAAGCTGAATATAACTTCAGAAAGTTTTTCGATGGAATACTCAGGGATTTGTCGTGCGTTCCCTGCATAATATCCGATTAATTGCTGACCATTTGTATGGTATGAAATCATGAACAATAAAATCAGCACTATGTAAATCCTTAAACAAATCCTGTTAACCATATGCCAATTTATACTTAATAAAAATTATATAAAGTTATCCCCATTCATCAATCACAGTCTTCTGTTAAATTAAATCAAATAGGGAAGGTTTAAATTATTCAGATGGAAGAGGGTATGGAATTTGAATCTGTATCTATGAAAAATAACGATTATGCGTGCTAAAAAAGAATTGTGGGGGATAATGTCTGCAGAGGAAAGAAAACAGTGGTACCAGGATTCTTTTAAGGATCTGAATATCGATTTTAAGGAATTGAATATTGCAGAGCGAACCCAAAAACCTCCCAGTGAAGAACATATCGAACGATTAAACAGGATGGCTTCCGAACCGCCTTTTTGCTGGACGAGGAAATACAAGGACCAATTGCCCCGCTAACTGAGATCAACAATCAATGCCTGGTAAGGCAACATCTCGAGGCTTTTTTCATTTATCTGTACATCCGAATAATTATTGATTAACACTTTTACCGGATTCACCAGGAGTGGCTGCATAATATAAGGTACCTGCTGATCGCTGAAGTTTAGGAGAATTAGCAGTCGCGCTATTTCATCCGAACGAATAAATCCGTACAGTGAATCTTCCGTATTAAGCAGGATATAATTCCCATATACTAATGTTTTACAGGAATGCCTGAACTGGACAAGTTTTTTAAAATAATGCAATATCGAATCAGGATCACGCAT
>DATHNR010000545.1:0-5304 GCA_035485835.1 Puia sp. | reverse complement strand
ATGGCACGCACATGAATATAACCGAGACGGCCACCGGATAAAGAGTCCACTTCTTTTCTTCTTGCTTTTACCCAACGCCGGTATTTCAGTTCATTTTCTTCACCACGATCAATTGGTTTTACTGCCTCCTGCCACCTTTTATTAGTTACGGGATCATAGATGGAAAGTAGTGTCAGCTGACCGGCTTTGCGATTAAGATATTTGTAGTGTTCAACAGAATCGGTAATCGGATTTCCGTCTATATCTTCAATAATATTGCCGGCTTTAATTTTTGACGAAGCTTTATCCAATGGACCGCCTTCGATGATCTCGGCGATTTTCAAACCTTTCCCGATATAATTGTAATCATAATAAATACCTAGTGAAGCGGTCTGGTCTCCATTAGGAATTGGAGCGCCAAAATAATAACAACCCGTATGGGATGCATTAAGTTCTCCGAGCATTTCACTCAGCATTTCGGCGAAGTCGTAATTATTATTGATGTAGGGGAGGAATTTCTTATACACATTATAATAATGATCCCAGTCGACGCCCTGCATATCCTGCACATAAAATTTTTCTTTTATCTGGCGCCAGCTGTGATCAAATATATATTCCTTCTCAGCAGCATAATCCAAAGTCATTTCACCACTTATATTAACGGCATCCGTTTTTCCGCTTTCAGGATCAATTTTCATGATGCGTCCGTCGGCAAGCAGAAAAAGCGATTTGCCATCGGCCGATATTTCAAGAAATGCATTATTGGATCCAAGTTTACTCAATAGTTTTGTATCCTTTTTCCGAAGATCCGTTACCCATAAATCATAGCCTTTTTCAAAACGTGCCATGTAATAAAGTTTCTCTCCGTCTTTGGAAAGTTCCATATCGCCCAGGTCGGAAGTATGCGTTGTGATGCGAAGTTTTCGATCTGTAATATTATCCCAGTCAAAAACCAGGTCCTTCTTTTTTTCAGCAGTATCTGTTGCAGGTTTCTCTCCTTTTTTTTCCTTTTTGCCCAGGGCCTTTACAATTTTTGTGCTGTCTTTTGTTTTTTCCTTGTCTTTATCTTCCTGTTCTTTTAAGAGTGCATAGTCCTCCTTGGAAAGTTTAAAGCGGTCAAAACTTTCCTTTGTAAAGAACATGGCATATACATCCAGGGTAGCAGGCCAGCCTGCCTGGGCTCTCGCACCATCTCTGGTGGATCCCCATATCATCGCTTTGCCTCCCAGAACCCATTTAGGCTCAACATCATCAAATCCGCTCAATGTAAGGTTTGTTAATGGACCATTTCCATCGGCAGGAACCAATCCAACTTCGGTTGACTGCACTCTTTCTTTCTGACCAAAACATACCAGGAACCATTTGCTGTCAGGACTCCACTGGTAATACTGATCGCCATCTAAATAAGAATAATTTTTATCTGCAGCCAGGATGGTCCTCGTTTTTTTACTTTCCAGGTTTATGACTTTCAGTACCACCCTGTTTTCCAAATAGGCAATTTCCTTTCCATCAGGTGAATACGTGGGTTGAAATTCTTCCGCATTTGTAGCAATAACAGTTTCCTGCTTCAATACAGTGGAGGCATAAAAATATGGTTCCTCTTTACGGGCTATAGAAATAGTATAAATATTCCAGCTGGTATCGGGCTCTGCCGCATAAACAAGTGATCTCCCATCAGGACTAAAACTGACACTTCTTTCCTGGTAAGGAGTATTGGTAATTCGTTTGGTAATACCACCCTCCACGCTGGTCACGAATATTTCTCCGCGAACAACAAAAGCAATTTCTTTTCCATTAGGGGACACGCTCATTTCAGTAGCACCCATATTTACGGGTACGGTTTTATCTACATTTATCCTTCCATCCTCACCAATAACGACATTTAATTTGTGTGGATCTCCATTCCCTTTTTTCAGGTATACTTCCCCGTCATATCCAAAACAAAGCGTATTATCTTTTGAATGCGTGAGAAAACGAACGGGGCTTTCTTTGAAAGATGTAAGTGCAACAGATTTTGCGGGATCAGTCAGCGAACTTTTATACACGTTCATTGAGCCACCATTTTGTTCACTGAGATAATAATAGTCATTATCGTTATCGTCAAATACAGGATCACGATCTTCACCCTTGTTGGTAGTAAGCTGCGTGTATTTTTTAGTTTTCAGATCATACACCCATATATCTCGGGTAACGGAAGAAGTATGATGTTTGCGCCAGGCGCTTTCATATCCCTTCAGATCATAAAAAATGAGCTTGTCGCCCGCATAATTAAAAGTTGCTCCAATGGCAGGCACAGGAAGGAACTGATCTGATTTTCCACCCGCTACGGAAACAATATAAAGTTGTGGAAGACCACCGTCAGGAAACTGAACATTGGTCACCACATCCTGTCTGTTCGAAGAAAAAATGATTTGTTTATCGTCCGCAGTGAAACTGCTTGGAATATCCTGACTCGAATGATAAGTAAGTCTTTTAGCTTCACCTCCTGAAGATGGCATTACAAATACATCGAAGTTTCCGTACCGGTTACTGGCAAAAGCTATAAATTTTCCGTCATGACTCCATACGGGTGAAAATTCAGTGGATTCACTGATTGTAAGTGGAACGGCAACTCCTCCATTGGAAGAAACCTTATAGATATCTCCTTTATAACAGAATAAAACCGTCTGTCCGTCCGGAGAAATGGCCGGATACCTCAGCCATAAAGGATTAGAATTTTGTTGCGAAAAAACTAAATGTCCCGACACTGTCAGCAGTAAAATGAGAAAGATCTTTTTCATACATAGAGGTTCAGTAAATAAATATAAAAATTCTGCCCAGATATCGGCGTTAAAAAGTCAAATTTTTCGAACCTATTGGATGAGCGGCAGCATTGAGAGATCATTGCATATAATCATAATATAATCCGGCTGCGCCCAGGATACCGCTGTTTTCGAGTTCTGATAATTCTATCCGCAACTTCTCTACCGATTTGCCGTATGCGAAAGTATGAATGCGCTGCCACATGCTTTCCTGAAAAAATGGGTATGCAAACCTGACTGAACCTCCCATTATAATAAGAGAAGGATCGTAGGTATACAGAATTAGTTTTATGGCATTCCCGAGATGTTTACCCATTTCACCATACAGTTGTTGTGCAAGCGGATCGCCTGCTTTTGCCTTTTTAAATATTTCTTCCCCATCCATCTCATATACATTTTGGAAGAATTGTCCGCTGGCATAATACTCGTAACAGTGATCCAGGTAATCCACCATGCCAAACTCACCGGCGCCACAATTCGGTCCCGCATATAAATGCCCGTTAATAATAATGCCTGCACCCAGACCAGTACCGATGGTCAGTCCGATCATATTTTCACTGCCGGCGCCTTTTCCAAAATAATATTCACCGATGGCAAAACAATTCGCATCATTATTTACCAGCACGGGAACATGGTACCGCTCTTCAATAATTTTCTTTAAGTGTACTTCCTTCCAGGAAGGAATATATTGCACATCATAAACAATTCCCTGTTTTACATCTACAACACTGGGCACACCAATCCCGATGGCAGAAATATCATGATCAATTAAACCATCAATAATTGCATAGATATCCTTCATCACATCTTCTACAGAACCTGAACTGTTAATACGTTTCGAATTTATTCCTGATAAACTGGCGCCATTAACCAAACCACCACGAATATTGGTAGCTCCCAGGTCAATGCCGATAATCTTTTTATCATCCATACAGGAAATTTAAATTTTTACAGGATCGGTTTCCCTGTTGAACAATTTTATGGTTTTATTTCTGATGAGAGGTTTAGCCCAGAAACCGATACTCAGAATAAATCCCATGGTCAGATATAGAAAACACATACCGCTGCGCAATCCGAAATGATCTCCCAGCCAGCCAATCACCAATGGTATAATAGCACCACCTACAATGCCCGTAACGAGAATACCTGAAAAGGACCCATGATGTTCATCGATTGAGTTAAGTGCCAGGGAAAAAATAATCGGATACATCACGGAGGCAAAAAATCCTACCATGGGAAATGCAATAAGAGAAATCTTTCCCGAACCAAATAAGCCGGCACTCAGACATATAATAGCCAAAACAGAAAATATAATAAGTACTCTCCGGCTATCCATCAGTTTTACCAATAACAATCCGAGCAACCCACCGGCAGTCATCATTCCCCAGAAATAAGCAACTGTATCAGCTCCTGTTTTTTGTGGATCATAGTTATGATAAGTAAAAAGGAACTGTGATATCCAGTTTGCAACACCCTGCTCTGTACCTACATAACATAACATTGAAATAAAAAATAAAATAACCACCCTCTTTTTAAATAACCCGATATGTACTTTAAGTGCCCCCGCCTTTTCATCTGATTTCAATTCTACCTTCGGAAAACGGGAAAACAGGATAATAAGAATCATTGCTAAACAAATAACGGTAAACAGCCAGTACATCGATATCCAGGGTAATTGAACCGGTACATGATTGCCTAATACAGAAAACAATCCGCCTTGCTGATCATTTTGTTTCAGGTTCAATACGATTCCTGAATAAACCAGGGGGCTGATAAAAGATGCAAGTCCGAAAATAAGTTGCGCCATGATAGAATAAAACGCATAATGCTCCTCACCACCTGCTGTGCGCAGTAAAGGATTGATAACAACCTGGAGCATGGCCATTCCGCATCCAATAAGAAATAAAGAACAAACTGCAGATAAATAATTTGGAAATACCGCCAGTATTAAAGATCCTGCGAACGCAACAATGAATGCCACCACCATTATTTTCTTTTCCTTGTATTTCTCTATAAGCATGCCGGATGGAATGGACATCACGCCATATGCAATAAAAAAAGCAAAGGGAAGAATGGCTACGAGCGTAAGACTAAGGCTAAATCCCCTGATCATATCGGGAATAAGAGGACCGATAATATTGGTTAAAAAAGAAATAACAAAAAACGTGAGCATTATAAGCCCAACTATATAATAGCTTCTTTTCATGCAAAATCGTTAGGGGAGTGAAGAAAATTAAATCCGACTGCAATCTTAGTTTAAAATAATCAATTACTGTCGGAAAACTTGGATATTAAATCAGGCATTAACCTGCTTTATGTATAAATTCATAGTCGATATCAGACACCCAAAATAATTGAAAAATCTCATGAAAAAGAAAACAGATGATTCCCCGAACAAATCAATCAGCCGGGGAGATTTCATAAAGAAAACTGCACTGGCAACAGCCGGCTTTTATATTGTTCCAAGAAATGTTTTAGGAGGAAAGGGTTTTACATCACCCAGTGATAAATTATATATTGCTGC
>DATHNR010000544.1:0-10929 GCA_035485835.1 Puia sp. | reverse complement strand
AGCGTTGAAATGGATCTGGTTTATCAGACTGGTTACCTCGGACTTCCATTTCACCGCGTGTTTTACAATACCGGCAAGGATACGATTGAAAATTTACCATCTCAAAGATTCAAGTTACCCATTGGTTTCCGCCTCAATTATTTTCTCGGCGATCGGGTGATCATTCGTTCTTATTATCGTTTCTATGTTGATAGCTGGGGGTTGATGTCTAATACATTCAATCTGGAAGTACCGGTTAAAATAACGCCATTTTTATCACTGTCTCCATTTTACAGATTTTATGCTCAAACTGCAGCCAGATATTTTGCACCCTATAAGGTTCATTCGGAGACCGACGAATATTTCACAAGTAATTATGCCCTTGCTCAATTTAACAGCAGCATGTTCGGTGCCGGCTTCCGTATAGCACCGCCGAAGGGTGTTTTTATAAACAGCCTCAGAATCCTGGAAATCAGGTACGCACATTATATGCAAACAACCGATCTGAACGCTAATATTATTTCTTTTAATCTCACATTTAAATAGTCAAATGGTATTATCCAAATTCAATATATTCACTAGTTAAGTTTATATGATTCGAAAAATCATGATCATAATCCTGATTATCTTCCTGGCTTTACAATTTATCAGGCCGGAAAGAAATAATGGATCAATAAACGGTCCGCACGATATCAGTTACTATGTTCAGGTGCCGGACACGATAAAAAAAATACTTATCACTTCCTGTTATGATTGTCATTCCAATCACACCATATATCCATGGTATGCGGAAATAAATCCCGTTGGATTATGGCTCGGGAATCATATAGAAGACGGCAAGCGGGCCATCAATTTTTCTGATCTTTCAGGATTTACTAAAAAGAAACTGGATCACCGGATGGGAGATATTGCAGAGACTGTTGAAAAAAAGGAAATGCCTCTTGACTCATATACATTTATTCATCGGTATGCAATATTGGACAGCGGACAGATACAAATGATAAAGGACTGGTCTGCGTCTGCCAGAAAGGAGATTGGATATGAGAAATAGTATATAATGCTATTTCCATTTGACTTTCCTTCCTACTATTATTTTAAATACAAATGGATCTGTCGTCGGCGTGAGACCAAAACCTGCTCCAACGTTAAACTCCCATTTGGGATTATTCAGCAAATCGTATGCAATGAAAATGGCATGATTCTGCTGACTTGCCTGGTCGAATTGTGTAACGGGACCCATGTCGCCGTAATATTCTATTCCGAAAGCCGCATTTGTGAATAAGGCGTATGATATTTTTACATTGGGTTCGAAAGTGGGAACGGAACTGTTGTATTGACTTTTTAATGAAATCCCGAAAGTGGGATTGATAGAAACGTATAATTTATTCCACTGCTTGTCAAGAATGGGCCTTATCTCAAGACTCCAGGTATCATTGGAATAGGCGGGTTTTTGATATCCAAACTCAAGTGATAAACTAAGTCCGAATGGTATTCCCCAGCTTGCTGGGGCCATTACACGGGGCCGGATATGTGTACCCACAACCTGGTAACCATAGCCCGAAGTATAATTTGTGAATAGGTATGCACCAATTTCAAACACGGGCGTAATACCTGTTGTAATTTCCAGTGTTTCATGCAGGGAATGATTTGATGGAAGTACACCGTCTACTATTTGTGTGCTGCCATCAAATGTAAAATTGCTGTGCAACTCAAACATTGTGGAATGAATCGCCTGGGTCTGGGAAGCATAGACCTGAATTTCATAGTTGTTCTGTGAAGCAGCTGACAGGGTACTTAAAATCAAAATAATAAGCCCGGTTGATTTTACCAATTTCATGCAATTATTGTATATGACTTATTGACTCCCGCATTTACAAACGAATATATCCAATTGTTGAGATGAAGTATGTTAACAGGCAGTTGCAAGGCAATTGCAATGAAATTATTTTGACAGACCGTCGAATCTTCAGATTTACATCAGAATTACCAGAGAATTTTGCATTTATTGCTAAATCATGCACTTTAACCGTATCCTTACTGTTTGTTTTCTGCTTTTTAGTTTACATGCATCATCGCAGTCATCCGCCAATATATCATCATCGGGTGAAATCACAGGCACCATATTGGATTCTGTTTCAAAACTTCCCATTGAATATTCAACCATCAGTCTTTTTGAAGAGGGGAACGAAAAACCACTGGGCGGATCAATCACTAACACACAGGGTAAATTTAAATTGGAAGTTAGTAAACCGGGCTATTTCAATATCCTGGTAGAATCCATTGGGTACATTTCTTATACGACTCATCATTTGCTAATTGATAAAAACAGTTTTAAGAATCTTGGTAAAATTCTGCTGGTAAAAAAAGTTACCAGTCTCCAGGCTGTTACAATAACCTCTTCTCAGAAACTCATTGAAAACAAGATGGATAAAATGGTTTTCAATGCAGAAAAAGACCTCAGTTCGCAGGGAGGTGTGGTAACGGATATTTTAAAAAAGATACCCCAGGTTTCAGTGGATGTTGATGGAAACGTTGAATTGGCAGGAAGTACAAGTATTCGTTTCCTGATCGACGGAAAGCCGTCAACAGCATTCGGCAGTAATATCGCAGACGTGCTGCAATCCATTCCGGCCAGCCAGATTAAAAGTATTGAAGTGATCACCAATCCCGGTGCAAAATATGATGCGGAAGGATTGGGTGGGATTATAAATATTATATTAAAGCACAATTCCGCAAAAGGTATCAATGGCAGTGTTTCGCTGACTGCTGCGAGCCGTAATGAAAATGGATCTTTTAACCTGAGTGTCCGAAACGGGAACCTTGGAGTAAATGCATTTGTAAACGGCAATGTGCGAATACCCGCTACCACACCTTTAACCAGCACCCGTATATCACAGGATACATCGCTGAATGAGCAGGTTATTTTAAACCAGGATGGAAGCAGCCGCTTTTATCGTTATGGAGCTCAAAGCGGTCTTAGTATCGATTATACATTGCAAAAGAAAAACAATTTTACATTTTCAGTGAATGACAATCTTTTTGGCAATAGCAATAACGCTTTACAGGACCAAAACCAGACAAGCTTTGATAACCAGGGTGCGTCTCTGGGAACCATATTCAGTTCGAGTAAAACGCAAAGCGGGTTTTCTCTTCATTCAATTAATTTGAGCCTTGATTACAAACGAACTTTTGATAAGGAAGACCGCGAACTGGATATTGGAATTCATAGTTCCACAGATCATAATAATTTTAATTCTGTTAATACACAGTTTAATCAACCCGTGGATACTGCTTACTATGGAACGAATAACACGAACCCGGGTACGGAAGCCGAAACGGAAATTGTGCTGGATTATACAGAACCCATCAGTAAAAAAGTCACGCTGGGCGTAGGTGGAAAAATGGTATTCACGGATATTCATAGTGTTTCCAATGTTTTGAGTTTACAACCTGGAACGGGTGAATACATATATGATTCTACTTTGTCTAATTATCTGCGTTACCGGCAACAGGTATATGCTTTATATTCCGAGTTGAATTTCCCGGTGTCAAACTGGTTTGATGCGAAAGTTGGTTTGCGTTATGAACGTACGGAGTTAAATCCTTTTTTTTCTGATATTCCCCAGCAGGTTGCAGAACCGGGATACAATACCTGGGTGCCTTCTGTTTTTCTCATCAGGAAACTCAACGATAATCAGTCCCTTAAACTCAGTTATTCTAAAAGGATCGAAAGACCCGATTACCGGGAACTCAATCCCTTCATTAATACCACCGATCCCTATAATATTACAACGGGTAATCCTTACCTGCAACCTGAAATAGGACATCGTTTTGAACTGGGATGGAATTATGATTTAAACTCCGGCGGCTCCTTTATGATTTCAGCTTTTTACAGGTTGAACCAGAACGACATTCAACCTTATGTGGTTTATTATGCCAGTCTTCCTGTGGGCGATACCGTGTATAAAAATGTTGCGGTCAGCACAAGCCAGAACATCGGTACAGAAAAGAATCTGGGCGTGAATTTATTTTCTGATTTGCATTTGAATACCAAATTCAATATAAGGACAAATATATTTTTATTTTATCGTCAGGGGATCAACACGCTGGATTCAAATCTGAAAGTGGAAAGTTTTAATTACCGGATCAATATGAACCTGAGTTATAATTTCTCTTCAACGCTGGCAGGTGAGTTTTTTGCCAATTTTAATTCCCCCCGAAATGAAATCCAGGGTAAGTATCCCTCCTTTTCATCCTATACTCTTGCATTTCGTAAACAGATCTGGAAAAAGAAAGGCAGTATTGCATTGACGGGTACTAATATATTCAGCGAATACCTGAACCAGACGACTGAACTTTTTGGGCCCAATTTCACAGTTAACAGCACACGTAAAATTCCTTTTCGTTCAATTGGAATCAATTTCACCTGGAAATTCGGGAAGCTAGAATTTAAAAAACCGAAACCTGAAAACACGGATTTGGCTGCACCGGTTGAGTAATTATCTGATATCGTCCGTCAATGCCTGCAGAAAAGCGATAATATCGTTGACCTCTTCCTTTGACAAACGAAGTGGTTTACTTGAAAGTGTTTGTTCAGGATTGGAGAGACCGATACCGGCGCCACCACCGCGGTTATAAAAATCGAGTACCTGTAGTAATGAATTGAATCGACCGTTGTGCATATACGGTCCTGTCTTTGCCGAATTCCTTACTGTAGGTGTTTTAAACGCGCCCTTATATAAATAAATCGGAAACTGTTCATACCTGCCCAAATCTTTATCAGAAATATTTTTCGATGATCTGTCCAAACCAGGAACGCCCAATACTTCATATTCGGTGTGGTTAAAAAAAGGTGGTGTGGATCCGTTAAATATTGGTGCAAAATGACAGCCGCCACATTGGGCCTTTCCCATGAATAAATTGAATCCTTTTTTTTGTTCACTGGTCAAAGCCTGATGGTCTCCGGCAATATAACGGTCAAATGGGGAATTCATGGGCTGAAGTGTGCAGAGATAAGCACTTAACGCGGCTTCAATTTGTATCAGTGTTACAGAATCTCTGAATGAAGATTTATACTTTTCGTTTTGTGAAAGCCTTTGTTTTATTTCAGGTATCGACGCATTCATTTCTTCCGGATTTATAAGTACATCGCCGATTTGTTCTGAAAGCGTTGCGGCCCTGCCATCCCAAAATTGTGATGACTGATATGAAGCATAATATAGGGTCGGCGTGTTTCTGCGCAGCATTCCGGTGTTATTTATTTTCTTGTTGGCAACTATCTGGTCTGTAAAATATTTATCAGGCTGGTGACAGCTCGCGCAGGAACGTATGTTATTACCGGATAAAGATTTTTCAGAAAATAATTTCCGTCCCAGGTCAATCAATGAATCGGATGGCTTTGTAGCAGCTGCATTAAATTCGCCCCGGAACAAATTCTTTGCGTTATAATTTAAAGCAGATACTGTTGAAAATTGCCAGCCATAACTTACAATACATTTATTCAATTGTTCCTCCAGGGGCAGTGCGAAACGTGTTAGAAAATCCAGCCGGTCAAAATGATCAAAATCTGTTAACTGTGTAAAGCGTATTGCCCGATTCGCCATGGAATCAAACAATGTGGCTTCGGCAGTTACGGGTTGAAATAATATATTGGCCATCACTAAAATGGATTCCAAAGAAGAACGGCTTTCATTGATACCGGTCTTCAGTTCAGGTGCGTCATAACCGGTAATATAAAGTGTCATGATGCGAATGAGTTCAAGATGCAAACTCTCGGTCATCTGCGCGTGGGTTGCAGTAAATCCAAAATACAGCGCGGGTAAGTCAGCCGCAGATTCATCCAGTACAATCGCGAGATTCTGCAGGGCCGTCTTATTTTTTTGGGGATTGGAACCATATAAAACGGACTCCATTTGCTGGAAACTTTGCGATTCTTCGAATTCCATATATGGCTCCTCCACCTCTCTTTTTGCAGGAGCATTAAAGAGTTTACCCTGTTGCGGATAAAAATAATCCAGGAAAAAGGAGATTTTTTTGTAATGAAGCCTGCAGGATTTTAATGCATCAATGACGGGCTGAACGGTATGTCGGTCAGAAGGATTGATTCGGTTGATGCTCCATTTCAATTGATGAACTGAAGCAGCAAAAAGAATAGTCTGCGATTTAATATATTCAAAACCTGCTTCTACAGAATGATGGTTACTGGAAGGACCTACCGCCGCAGCGCTCAGGACCACAGTGAAAACAATGATAATTAGCTTCAGATAACGCATCGATTTTATTTCGCCTGATCACATGGGATGTTTAACAATGGTAAACTGGTCACGTATAACACCATCGGCACAGATCCATTTAAAACTAAGTCTTCCACCGGTCACTTCAATAAATGAAACTCCTCCGTGAGTGGCGTCAGAATAATACATCGCTTTATGCGGAAATGTATTCTGCATGCCACCAAGTTTACCCGCTGAACCGCTCACAACATAGACAGTTCCCTTTTCTCTCAGATGATTTTTCACATAGGCGCCTTTATGAGTGATGCTGTCTTCTTTTCCCGAACCTGCATCAACATTGTATTTCGCACTATTAAAAGAACTGTCATTTCCGTAATAGCCATGCATTAAATGGGAGCGTTCATAATCGTGACTGTGCCCACCCAGCACGATATCCACGCCATAACGTTCTAATACCGGGATGAAATTCTCCCGGATATCAACAAGTTCCTTTTCCGTATCTGAATTGTGCGACCCCATAGAGTAAGGAGGATGGTGCCAGTAAGCAATGATCCATTCTGCACCGGCGGCTTTCTCCAAATCCTTTTTTATCCACGCAACCTGTGGCCCGGTTGTATCTGACAATCGTTTGTTATCAGCTTTTCCATATGAGTCGATGGAAATAAAATGAATATTTCCAATGTCGAAGGAATAATATTCAGAGGTGTTGGAAGCCACACCGCCTGATTCACCGGATTCCGGTACACTGAAATTTTGATAGTAAGCAATTTCATGGGTCTGCTGGGCGACCGCGGCTGAAAATTCTATGTCGTGATAGTCATGATTACCGGGACTGGGAAAGAGGGGATACTTTTTCAGCAGGTTATCCTTGTAAATATTGAAAAAGTTTGCCTGAAATTCAGCATCCGTTCCATCCGGATAAGTGTTGTCACCCAGCAGAATCCAGGCATTTAAATAATTAGGTCCGAGATAGTTTAATAACTGATCACGCACATTTCGCTGGTTGATGGAATTATTTCCGCAATCACCGAGTGCCGCGATCCGGTAAGTGCCGGTGTTACCTGCAACGGGCAATGTATAAAAGTAGTTGGAAGAATCACCCGCCAGTTTATTTTTTACATCACCAATGGTATAATAATACCTGGTTTCCGGATTCAATGATGCCAGTAAAATTTTATGCTCCGTAACCAGCGATGAATCCGTCACTTCGTTTTTCAATGAGTTTGGATCATTGCCGAAATAAACACGGCTTCTGCTGAGTGCATCCGTGCGCCAGCGGATCATCATACTGGTCGGCGTAGCCCGCTGAAGGTAGGGACCACGTACCAATAACGGCAACACCACGACAGGATCGTCCCCGTCTTTTTTTTCTTTACCCGAATTGTCTTTCGCCGCTTTCTGTGCACATGCCGTATTCATCAAACAAAACGGAATGAAGAGGATGATCCAGAAAAATTTCATGACTTCATTTTATATACTAACACTTTGAAACTGTCGGGAACGCGTGTTTTATTATCTGACTGCATATCGAATGCGCTAAAATAAATTGTTTTTGTCGTCGGATCGTATGCATGTGTCTTTGCTTTCCATTGCGTATTGAGCGTTTGCACAACGGCATAGTTGTCGGGACTCTCCTGATGAACGATGGTAGCAGTACCGTCGCCATTCGAACAGATAATAAGACCAGTTGCCGGGTCATAGGAAACTGCATCCACACCTGCGCCGATGGGCACAGTGGCAATTACTTTCCCTGATGGAATTTCTACAACTGTCATTCCTTTATTTTTCCGGCAAACGGTATAGAGTCGCTGATGTTTCA
Source organism: Puia sp. (assembly GCA_035485835.1). Taxonomy (GTDB): domain Bacteria; phylum Bacteroidota; class Bacteroidia; order Chitinophagales; family Chitinophagaceae; genus Puia. Next base: position 2,898 of record DATHNR010000544.1, on the reverse strand, counting down.
GATCGATAGCCAGACCGGTAGGTCCTCCGCAGGGGTCAAGTGGAAAACTGGTCAGCAGTGCGCCCGCTTTGGAATCAATCACATTGAGCCGGCTTTTGTCTTCCAGATTATTGTAAATTTTTCCGGCACCATCTGATACGGCAAATTCAGGTGTTCCTCCCAGTGGAATAGTCTTCACCTGCACCATCTTATCTGCATCGATTACGGTTGCATCCTGACTATCACCATCAAATGTAAATACCTGTTTGGAAAAGGCATCGTACATGATGGCATCAGGATCCTTACTGGAAATAGGAATGGTTTTGATGACTTTAAAACTTAGCAAATCAAAAACAACGACGGCATTTCCCTTGCCGTCGCTGATAAATCCTTTATTAAATTCAGGCGCGATAGCGATACCGTGCACACCCGTCATCTGGTCGATGGAACCAACAATCTGATCTGTTTTCAGATCGATCACCGTAACATTGGTTCCATGGGAAACGTAGAGACGCTTGTTGGTTGTGTCGATGGTCATATAATCATAACCGCCATTACCTGGTATGGAAATCTTCTTATATAATTCGAAATTTCCCGGAGCCTGTGAAGATGAATACTTCGGCATCACAATCAGGCAAATGGCAGTATAGAAAACAGGCAACAGATATCTCATCCCAAAAATTTTTATTGAATAAGGTATAATGATTAATGTTGATTTCCTTTTCCGTCTGAAGTATAGGCACCGATATCAGCATTGTATGTTGCATTTCCTTTTCCAATCGCCGGAGAACCTGCCAGTAAATGATAATCGTTGGATGTGGCTGCTCCGTTTGGTGTAGCTACTTTCCCGTCAAAGCTCTTGAACATCGGATCCAGATTTCCTACAGCATTCGAAATCAAATCGGATGACTGTGGTTTGCCTACTCCGTCTGAAGGATAAAAATTTCCACGGATAGAAATTTGAAGGTTTCCACCACCTGTGGTATCGGCGTATGTATCCTGTGAAGCATAAAATAAATTGTTACCGTATAATGTATTGACGGTATCCGCATCAACAAATATTTCAAGTCCCTGGTAATCATTTACCATGATATTGTTATATATGTTGGCTCTTGCATTTAAACCTACAGAAACACCGCGTCCGGGTTCAGCCTGACCCCTTCTCCATCCACAACTTACCATGTCATTGTTGTATACATTGACATTCGTCTGTGGTATTGGAACGAGATCATTGGTTTCCAGTTTTACGCCGGTACCAGCCTGACTGTATATCACGTTATAAGCAACTGTCCCTGTGACGCCTGTTTTTAGATTGATAGCTTCTCCATCGGTGGAACCGGAACAAAGAATGGTATTCCGCACAATGGTAATTTTAGCACCGCCGCCCAGACGAATCAAATCGTCCTGACCATTCGTAAACCATGAATCTTCGATATCCACATTGATCGGAGCTTCTACAAAAACAGTTTTTCTCGGACTGCCGGATGGATCTGGCCCACCTGTGTTGTCGACATGTGCCCATTTGATAGTTACAGACTGTGCACTGTCGCACTGAAATCCTCCCCAGCTGCCGGGTTGTTTACTGTCTGAATTAATGAAAATGGGTTGGGAAGAAGTGCCAACCAGGAGCAACACACCCTGCACATTGATTTGGGCATCGTTAGTAACGATGACCGTAACACCCTGTTGTGATGCCAGCGTGTCACCTGCCTTAATTGTCAGATCGCCGGTAATCGTATAAGTATTACCGGTAGTAAGTGTTCCTTTCACAAATCCATTAATACTTCCGGGCGCAATGGGATTGGATGGAGGTACAGTCGGTGTAATTACCGTAGTCGTTTCATTGCTCTTCGAGCATGATGAAATCACCGTAGCGATGACTGCGATGACAGTGCAAAGATTTCTTGTTTTCATTTTTGTTTTATTTTATTTTTTAATTCTCGTATCGAATTCCAAAGCTGAAATTGAACCCCGTCACTTCCCGCGATACCAGGATATTATTAATCTGGTTTTTGTAAGCAGTATTCAGCAGGTTATTCCATTTGGTAAAAACAGTAAAGTGTTTATTGTTAAGACCTTTCTCAGCCGAGAAAGCCAGGTTTGCCTGGGGCTGCTGGTAGTAGTCATAACCGTAAATAGGATAAACCACACTAATGGAGCGCCCGATATACTGGAAGGCCAGTTCCGCAAATAAATTCCTCTGTTTGTTTCTATATAATAAAGAAACATTCAGGGTATGGTCAGTTTGACCCTGCAGGGGTCTTTTTTCCAGTGTATCGGTATTGATATAATTGTTTGGAATGTCGTAATATGATTTCACCGAAGTCGTGCTGGAATTCAGGTAAGTGTAATTACCGGTTATTCCAAAATACTTTCCGAAGTAACGTGTGAAAGCCAGTTCGATTCCATAGTCTGTGGCTTCCGGTGTATTTACAGGCATATAGTCGAGACCGGATATGTAAGCAAACTCAATCGGGTTGTATAATTTTTTATAGAACACGCCCGCGAAAAGCTGTTCGTCACTGCGTGGATACAGTTCATATCTTATATCGTAGTTGTTGGAAGTTGTGTGCTGTAAATACGGATTCCCTTCTGTTAAAACATCAGAGGTTGTGCTAAATTGTTGTCCCGGCACCAGGTCATAATAATTTGGGCGGGCAATCGCTTTGTAGTAAGTAACCCGCAGGTTGGTGATCGGATTGAGTTTGAATTTCAGGTCAACACTTGGAAGGAGATCAGTATAAGATTTGTTCAGCCCGTTGATACCTGTCGGATAAAATATATTCAGAGTAAATCCCTGTTCAGTTTTTTCCACCCTTAAACCGCCAACCGCATCTAAAATGGGAAGCGACAATTTGGCTTCTCCATATCCGGCCGTAATATTTTCAAATACCTGGTATTTATTCTTATCATAATCAT
>DATHNR010000543.1:0-2047 GCA_035485835.1 Puia sp. | reverse complement strand
ACAAAGCCCATGGCTTTATGAAAACCTGTGCTTTTTTCATTTGGCAGACTTATACCCGCGTAAACATTATAGTAGCCCTGCAACCGGAGAATGGAAAAAAGAGATTCGTACAATATGCGGGCAATACCCTTTCGATGAACTGCAGGAGATAAATAAACAGCTGCATCGACCGACCATTGATATGCCGTTCTGTCTCTGTGTCTGCCTGCATATGCATACCCGACGATTTTATTTCCCAACAAACAAACCAGCCAGGGGTATTCCGAACTAACGGTTTTTATCCTTCGTATAAATTCTTCCAAAGTCGGTACTTCATATTCAAACGTTATGATGGTATCCAGTATATACGGTTTGTAAATTTCCAGAACCAGTTTCGCATCGTTTTCGGTCACTAACCTGATTGTAAATGTATCCGCCATTTCTATAGCAGCCTTTTAGCGATTATTTATACCTGTAAATCGGTCTGGTAAGACAAGTTGGTCCTCCCCCTCCCTTCACACTTATTTCATCTCCTTTATATAAAATTACTTTACAACCTTTGTTTTCCAATAAGGTTTTAGTTTTGGGGTTACCATCCACCATTAAACATATCTTAGGAGCAAGTGCAAGCACATTACATCCCATCGTTTCAAATTCCTCTTCCGGAACTTCTATCAATTGATAACCATGTCGAATCAAAAAATTTCGGAATACAATGGGCATTAAAGGAGAATATACTACTGCCAGGTCTGTATCAACAGGACTGAATATAGACATGAGGTGGAAAACGTCAGCAATTCCTTTGTAATGCGGCAAAGGAACATTTATTACTTCAACATCAAGTGGATTCAACAAGGCTGTTAACTGCTTTATACCATCTTCATTTGTCCGGTAAGTATGGCCAACTGCAATTGTATTTTCATCAAGCCACGCAACGTCGCCACCTTCCAGTGTTCCCGGGGCTGTAATTGTACCCAGCACTGGAATTCCGTGGGCTTCAAATGCCTTTTTTTCTGCCAGGGGTTCGTTCATTCTTCCCGCTTTGCCCATATTGCATATAATCATACCCCTGTTGGTTGCGATGGATGCATCCCGGCAATAAACAGAATCCATATTTACGCTGGAATCTTCGGGTAAGTAAAATATTTCAGCTCCATTTTCATTTAAAACCGACTGAAAAGTTTCATACTCCTTCAAGGACAATCTGAAATCAGGCTTGCTTAAATAATTTAATGATTCCCAATATTGCTCAATATGTGTTTCATTTACAAAAGCCTGCTGAACATTTTTGATGAATAGTGTTTTTATTTTACCAATCTCTGAGTGCGAAGTATAACTCATCTATCATTATTTATTCTTCTTCCAGATTATCAGGATATAAAACGGAACACCCGCCAGTAACAGCAGGACTCCCCAATAAACGATTTCCTGTCCTGAACCGGCAATGGCCCATAAACAAAATATAAAAGACAGGGAAGCCAGCACAATGGAAGAAAACCATTTTGTGCCCGGCTTCAAATATTTATTTTCCAGCCTGATAATAACATAAGAAGCAGTGGAAAATAAATAAGGAATCAGCACAGTCAGGGTCGTGAGTAATATCAGGAATTTAAATTGTTCCACAAGACCCTTTGTGTAATTCATGGACATAAGAATCGAAACGAGGATACTTGAAATAACTATGCCCCTGGCAGGAACTCCTTTTTTATTTTCTTTGCAGAATACAGCAGGGAATAATTTGTCTTTTGCTATTGCATATGGCATTTGTCCCTGGATAAGGATCCATCCGTTTAACGCTCCAAAAGCCGCAATGGCAACTCCGGCACTTAACCAATAGCGCGCATTGTTTCCCCATATGATTACAGCTGCGTCCGCAAAAGGTGTAACCGAATGTTGAAGGTCTTTTATAGGAATCATACCCATAACACTGATGGTGCTTAATATATATATTACAGTGGTAATTAGAATACTCAGCATTGTGGCGCGCGGTATCGTCTTTTCCGGGTTAAAAACGGACCCTGACGGAATGGTGGCGCATTCAATACCGAGGAATGCAAAGAATGTATAT
>DATHNR010000542.1:0-2541 GCA_035485835.1 Puia sp. | reverse complement strand
TAACTTCCTTCGACGATTTAATATCAAAATATAAAATTGATTCAATTGAACCCTTCAGTGAATCTTCGTCAGTATCGGAGGACCAAGATTTTACGCCATCTCCGGTTACATCAGCTGAAGAACCTATTCAAATATTATTTGAAGAATCCATTGATGAGAAGATTCAGGAAACACCAGACAGGTCTCCAATAGACCAAAAATCCAAACCTCCGGTCGAATTAAACGCTGAACCAGTACAGGTTCCTTTTGAGGATTCAGATTACAGTCAATTGGAAACCATGGAAGAAATTGTAAATGAATATGGGATTTTTGAAGAAGTCGTAATGAGAAAACCCGATTTCGACAGGGAAGCCTTTGACAGGCCAATAGAAATGATTCCTATAGTCAGCGACCCCCTACCCTTACAGGTTGAAATAGCACCTGAAGAAAATGAAATTAATTTAACTGAAACATTACCTGAAGAAGATGAGTCCATCATTGAAAATAAAATACACGAAGGCGTGAGTGAAAGGGCCGACGAACGAGATTATGAAGCCTTTGACGGCCCCACTCAAATGATTGGTGAGGAAGAAAATCAAATGGAACAAACGGAAATTCCATCTGAAACTGTTTCGTTCCCAATTAAAGAAATGGATGAACAAAAAACCATTCCTGCATTTAATGCGAAGAATGCGGAATCCATTGTATTTGCCCCTTATCACATGATTGATTATTTCGCTTCCCAGGGTATTAAACTTGTTCTGGAAGATCAGCCTTCAGATAATCTTGGCAAACAATTGAAAAGTTTTACAGACTGGTTAAAAGTGATGAAGAAACTACCTGCCAGACCATTACCTGATAAGACGGAAGAAAAAGAAGCTGAACGAATTCGTCATTTTGCCGCACATTCAATTGAAGAAAGAGATATACTTACAGAATCCATGGCTGAGGTCTTAGCAAAACAGGGTATGTATGAAAACGCCATTGCACTTTTCCAGAAATTAAGTTTGATTTATCCCCCTAAAAGCGCTTATTTTGCATCCAGAATTGAACAATTAAAAGCATCTATTCCATGATATTTTTTGTAATTATACTTTTACTGGCTTGTGGTCTGTTGGGTTTGATAATTCTGGTTCAGAATCCAAAAGGCGGGGGACTTGCCGGAAATGTAGCAGGTTTTAGCAACCAGTTCATGGGTGTTAAACAAACTACAGATATCCTGGAAAAAGGCACCTGGATACTTGCAACTGTTGTGGTCTTACTTTGTCTGTTTTCTACTATATTTATTCCTAAGGCTGCCACAAATCGTGCAAGAGATCTCAAAGCTGCTCCTACTTCTACCAATATACCCGGAACTCCGGCCCAACAGAAATAAACTATCCCATTATATTTAAGACCCCGTATTCCAATGACGGGGTTTTTTGTTTATTTTGGTGAATAATCCAAATACAAGTGAAGAAACTGTTTCTGCTCCTGACCATTTTAATCCTGTTAATTGCTGCTGAAGGAGCTTATCTGATATTCGGTCCGGGCACAGCGTTCAAATCCAACAGGTATGATCTCTATATCCATACCGGAATGAACTATCAGGATCTTGATTCAATGCTCAGGAATGATTTTGTACTTACTCATCCGGCTTTTTTTAACTGGCTTTCAAAACGGATTTCTTATCCCTCCTCCATGAAGGCAGGTAAATATGAAATCCATGAGGGCATGAACCTTTTTAATATTTTAAAAATGTTGCGTAATGGGAAACAAACTCCTGTAAACCTCATAATAACAAAATTGCGTACCCGTGAAGACCTTGCCGATCTGGTCGGTAAAAAACTTGAATGCGATTCTGCTGCCTTTATGCGTTATATGAATAATACCGATTCTTTAAAATTATACGGACTGGATACGAATACTATAATGACCATGGTTTTTCCAAATACATATGCTTATTACTGGAATACTTCAGCATCCAGGATCTTTAAAAAAATGGAAGCTGCTGCCCAGGTTTACTGGACACCCGAAAGGTTACAGAAGGCCGCCGATCATCACTTAAACAGGATTACATCTTATATCCTGGCTTCCATTGTTGAGGAAGAAACCACGCGTAAAGAAGACAAACCAAAGATCGCGAGTGTATACCTGAACCGTCTTGCCAGCGGAATGCGCCTGTCGGCTGATCCTACCGTTAAATTTGCCCTTCGGCGTTTTGATCTGAGAAGAGTCTACGAAAAATATTTGCTTACAGAATCCCCTTATAATACTTATCTGAATGCAGGATTACCACCCGGACCAATCTGTACGCCATCCATGGAATCCATGGATGCAGTATTAAACGCCCCTCAAACAAATTATTATTATTTTGTTGCCAAACCGGATTTTTCAGGATATTCAAATTTTGCAGAAACTTTTCCTGAGCACCTGAAATATGCGAAAGAATACCAGAAAGCTTTGGATGAACAAATGCGTATTGGTCAGCATTAAAAAGAAAACAAATGACCACCTTCGATAAATTCATAAAATCTTCTTCCCCTTACAAATACGCTTCTTCAAAAAGCAAAACCATATTTC
>DATHNR010000541.1:0-7923 GCA_035485835.1 Puia sp. | reverse complement strand
CTCAGCTGGACATCTATGGAAAACGGATCAGGGGAGATGCATATCAGCATTTGAAAAAGGAAGTGGCTGAAATCCTTATTGGAAGCGTAGAAGAAAAACTCGCTCCTGGTCTGCGGGCGCATATACTTTTTTATGAAGTGGCGACTCCGGTTACACATTGGCGTTATACAGGGAATAAAAACGGAACCATGATGGGGGCCCGGCCAGGCAGAAAGAATATGAAAAATAAAATTTCTCATTACCGGACACCGGTAAAGAACCTGATTCTCGGCGGACACTGGGCTGAACTCGGAGGGGGCGTTCCCATTGCTGCAAAAGCAGGAGCAAACGCCAGCTTACTGATCTTACAAAAGGAAAATCGGGGGGCATTTAAATCACTCGCAGGTTATATGAACAACACTGTTTCATTGGAATCTTTAAATGAAAATGCCTGCTTCTCACCATACAATAATTCCTGGCTGCAGCCCCGTACGCCAGCCGAAGCGATCATTCAACACAATTTGGAAGTAATCGGTTAGATAGTAAAATCAGAAAAATATACCGGATGCCGGCAGCAGTTTAAATATAGGAACAAGGGGCTATGGTCGACAATCTGTATTAACATTTAGATGAGGGAGTAATAGGTAAAAGGACATCAATCAGTATATTAAGATAACGAAGAAAACAACTGATAACAGTTGTTCCCAGTGGAATAAAATAAGCAAATGCGAATTTTGGGTTCCGGCAAAAAAGTTAGAAAGTTTTGTTAAATTTAGGTACAACAAAAAACGATTGCTATGAACTCACAATCCATCTACAAGGTTGGCCTTGTTATGTATGCACTCGTGATTGGTTTCTTCGGAGTCAATCATTTTCTAAATGGCACAGGTTTCCAAAATACAGTTCCTTCTTTTATCCCCGGTGGAATATTCTGGGTTTACCTCACAGGAGCAGCATTGATAGCTGCGGCAATATCCTTCCTGACTGGCAAACTAACCAAAGCTGCTGGTTTGTTTCTGGCTATTTTTCTTTTAATTATCGTTTTTACTATCCATTTACCAGCTTTGATGCATTCGACAGGATCGCCGACAATTAGCATCGCTTTGACGAACCTGGTTAAGGACACCGGTTTGGCTGGTGCGGCCCTGATGATTGCCGGTAAAGGAAATTAATCCCACCCTGAAGAGGTTTGAACTATCGCGTATGCTAAAGTGTAGCATCAGCAGGCTTCACTAAACAGTTTGTTTATTGTACTTGTTCCTGTATTCTATTGGCGTTATCCTGTTATTTTTTTGAACATGGTCCTGAAAGCTTTTGTATCTGTATAACCAATATCATAAATCACTTCATCAACTGAATTTTTTTCATGAATATTATTTTCTATAAAAACCTGCCCTTTCTTCACCTCTGCAATATCGCAAAACACCCATTTATTTGGCATTAATGTACAATCTGGATATCATTTTCATATCGCATCTTTGTATCGTTAACCTTTCAATTTTAATTCATGACCAGTAAAAAAATGAATAATGCAAACGACAATTACGATAGATGCAATTGTAAATGCTCCTGTGGAAAAAGTATGGAAATTCTGGACAGAACCAGGGCATATCACAAAATGGAACTCGGCATCGGATGACTGGCATTCTCCATATGCAGAGAATGACTTAAAAGCCGGAGGGAAATTTCTTTCAAGAATGGAAGCAAAGGACGGCAGTTTTGGATTTGATTTTGGTGGTGTGTACGATGAAGTTAGAACACATGAGCTGATTGCTTATACTTTAGGAGATGGAAGAAAGGTTAAAATTGAATTTTCATCCAAAGCGAATGAAACTAAAATAGTAGAAATCTTTGAAGCAGAAAATGTTAATTCCATCGAAATACAAAGAACGGGATGGCAAAGCATTTTGAATAACTTTAAAAAATATTCTGAGAGAAATTAGCAAATTTAAATTCTAAATAAATGAAAGCTCAGAAAATGTCAATTTGCCTGTGGTTTGATACCCAGGCTGAAGAAGCCGCAACATTTTATACTTCCATATTTAGAAATTCTTCGATCAGTAGTGTAAGCCGGTACGGAAAGGAAGGATTTGAATTCCACAGAATGCCGGAAGGCACGGCAATGGTCGTGAATTTCAGAATTAATGACCTGGATATTATGGGTCTGAATGGAGGCCCTGTGTTTAAGTTCAGTGAAGCTATTTCAATAGTTGTGAATTGCGAAACACAGGATGAGATTGACTTTTTGTGGGAGGAACTAACAAAGGGCGGGGAGGAAAATCAGTGCGGCTGGTTGAAAGACAGGTATGGCGTTTCCTGGCAGATCGTACCTGCTGTATTATCAAAGTTGATGAGTGATCCTGCAAGATCCCCGCGTGTAATGAAAGCATTTCTAGCTATGAAAAAGTTTGATATAGAAAAATTATTGCAGGCTTGAAGCAACTGTAAATAGTGAAATTTGACACGCATACATTCATATTTAACATTCAACGGTAACTGCCGGGCCGCCATGAAGAAGAAATATGATGTTGTTATCAGAAACTTTCTGCCGGAGGCAGGGCGATATATCGCCTGGAAAATACATTTTGGGGTGCTTTATTTGGTGAACTTACCGACAAATACGGATATCGATGGCTGCTCAATAATGATAAAGACCGGAAAGAGTAAAATAACCAAAATAAAACATTATTACTGATTGGTCATTTATTCCTTTAATTGTAGATCAATAGCCTTAAATCCAAACAATGAGAGGTAATTCAGCCGTTTAATTTACGAAGACTGATATCTTGTAATTAATTTATCCACAGGGTTTCATGAGGTTAATAATAGAAGTTTTCTCCGCAACCTTTTTTTCGTAAATTACGTAATACTAACCTGTTCTGCTCAACTGGAATTCTTTCCTTTGGATGACAATTTCTTCTATATCTAATAATTACAATATATTGTCTGATGAGGTGCAGGTTGAGTGTTTTACTATTTTTTATATGTGTACAAGCATTTTCCCAGTCACAAACATGTCCGGCAAATATCAATTTTGCGACAGGTGATCTCACTCACTGGTTTGCTTATACAGGAAATAATATGGATGGACATGGGGCCGATGCCATTATTCAAATCTATGATTCAACTACCACAGCCCCAAGAGGAACGATTGGCACAAAAATCATAAGTGAGTACCAGTTGCCAACCTATAATGGCATACAGGTAATTACAACGAATGGAACAGATGGCTTTGGTTTTTTCCCTAAAATACCTACAATTAATGGGTATGCTTACAATTACTCTATTCTGCTGGGATCAACTGCAATTACCCGTGGAAACGGTAGTCCGGGAAGTGGAGGTGGTTACTATCGCGGCGTCAGTTACAACATCAGAGTTCCGCCAGGTCCGTCTACTGAGCCATATACGATGACATACGCATATGCAATGGTGCTTGAGAATGGATCGCATATTTCCGATTATCAGCCAATTATTTCAGCTACGTTAAGGACGCCGGCCGGAATTATCCTGTGCGCTTCGCCAAGTTATTATTTGCCTACATTTAATAATGTCGATGTATCAGGTCGTGGAGCAACGCTGGACAGTGCTGTTGCTAAAGCAAATGGGTTCTCAGTTAGTCCTACCCGTTCCCCAAATGCTGATCCCGACCCCGGAGGCGGATACCTGCAGGATGTCTGGACAAAAAACTGGACTGAAGTTACATTCGATCTGTCACCTTACCGTGGACAGGATGTAAGCCTCACATTTGAAGCCGATAATTGTATACCAGGCGGCCATTTTGCCTATGCCTATATCGCCATCCGCAATAGTTGTGCGGGATTACAGATCAGTGGTGATTCACTGGTCTGCTTTAATACTATTGTTACTTATTCAGTGCCTGCGCTGGCAGGTGCAACGTACAACTGGATTGTTCCTGATACATGGACCCTCGCTTCCGGTACAAACAGCAATATCATCCAGGTGAAACCTATTGCAGCAGGGGGAATTTTAAGTGTCAGAGAAAAAAATAGTTGTGCCGACCTGACTGATACCATTGAGATAAAAACCCTTCCGGGTCCAAAGGGCGGAAACGTTGATGGATCCACCACTGTTTGTGAAGGTGAAAATAACAGTGTCTTAAACCTGCTGAATTATTCAGGTACGATATTTAACTGGATGTCTTCAACAGATAGTGTAAACTGGTCGATAATTCCTGATTTAACGTCGCAATACCAGGCAGAAAATATCAGTTCGAAAACATTGTACAAAGTAGTGGTTGGTAAAGGAACGGTTTGTCCTCCTGATACCAGCAGTGTTGCAACCATAGCTGTTGACCTGAAATCCATTGGCGGATTCATTAATCCAACCAATGCAATATTATGCAAAGGACAGGATGCCGGAGAAACCCTTTCTCTTTCCGGAAATAACGGGGTTATCCTGGATTGGCAATATTCTACTGATGGAGTAAACTGGTTGGATTTTGTACCAGCCGATAATACTCCGATTAACGTTGTTAAGGGACTAACTTCTTCTACGCAATTCCGATCGATTAACAAAAACGGGGTATGTCCTGCTGATACAAGTTCTGTTGCCAGTATTGCATTCAATCCAATTGCGTATCCTAAAGCAACAACTTCCCCCGCAGATACAACAATTTGTTATGGAACCATGGCATTATTGAATGCGACTATAGACATTGGAACAAGTTATACCTGGAATCCTGCTTCAAATGGTGCAGGTGCCATCGGCAACATCCCTTTCAATTTTGTTAAACAGGTATCTCCGGACAGTTCAGTAAATTATGTTTTGAGCATTATAAACAATGGTTGCCCAAATCCTTTACTGGATACTTTTCAAATAAATGTGTTGCCACCCGTAATTGTGAATGCGGGAAATGATACATCAGTTGTGGTAGGAGAACCATTACAATTCAATGCTACATCCAGCGATCCGGGTCCTGATAATTTTACCTGGACACCTTCAACAGAACTCAATGATCCTTCTATTTACAATCCTTTAGCTGTATATACTGCAAATGACAATGTTATAAAATATATTGTGAAGGTAGTTACGCCGGCAGGATGTTCGGGAGAAGGATCTGTCTCAGTTAAAGTTTTCAAAACAAAACCTGATATTTTTGTGCCGAATGCATTTACACCGGGTACCGACATCAATCCTGTGTTCCGGCCAATAGCTGTGGGAATTTCATCATTGGAGTACTTCAGAATTTATAACAGACTGGGACAATTGGTTTATAATACTTCAACCCTTGGCAGCGGCTGGGATGGTAGGTTGAATGGACTGCCGCAGCCTCTGGGAGGATACGTATGGATGGTAAAAGGAACCGACTATACCGGCAACACTATTATAAAAAAAGGAACGATGATATTGATCAGGTAATAGAATTAAGATTTAATTCTTCTAACAAACCCTTAACTTCTTTTAGCATTTCCCTTGATCCCGGCACAATTAATTTGCCGGTTAAAGTGGATTCATGAAGAATACATTGTTATTGTCAGTAACATTTGCAGGAATTGTAGTTTACAGTGGCTGTTCTCCGAAACTAATGCCGGAAGGGCATTTCCAGGATACAAAAGTAGTTGTAGACGGTAATATAAATGACTGGGGACTTCCATTGCGTTTCAGTAATCCCGAATACACAATGCAGTATTCTGTTACAAACGACGATAAGAATATTTATGTATGTGTTTACACTAAGGATGAGTCATTCAAAAAGCGGATATTGAAAGCAGGTATGAGTATTTGTTTTGATCCGAAAGGAGAAAAGGATAAAAAGATGAGCCTCGTTTTCCCGGTGAAAAAGCCGGATGATCCTGCAGATAACAGGAATAATGGAGAACCAATCCGTTATACAGATACCAAATCAGCAGAACAACAATTACTTCTTCAATCGGATTATTATAATACTATTGGTTTTCTTAATTTCGAGAACGGACAATTCGACATTTCCTTTATGAAAAACAATGTACAGGTTGCCATAAAACTGAATGATGACAGCAGCCTTGTTTATGAATCAGCAATACCAGTCAGATACATCCTGGGTACTGATTTACAATCCGGATATGCCGCTAAGAATTTCAGTGTGGGAATTGTAGTTAATGAATTACATCATACTGCAAGTAATTCGGGTAATGGTTATCGACCTCATTCAGCTTATGGAGGGGGTGGCATGCGGGGAATGCATAGCATGGGTGGAGGCAGGAACAGTAATTCCGGTAATACGGCTTCCAAACCTGAAGAAAACTGGTACCAATTCCGTCTTGTTTACAAAAAAACCTAATTAAACGGAATTCAACGATTATCTGCCGGTATTCCCGGAAGGATAATTTAAATTTGTAATTGTTTAACATATACATTTTTGTTAGTCGTATATCTTCATCCCTTGAACAAACCAAACATGAAAACTGTAATGAAAAGATTTTCGGTTCTTTTATTGTTTATTGTGAGTTTTTTTTCATCTCATGCTCAGGTTCAGGTTGGATTTAAGGCAGGCTATAATCTTTCGTCTTTTGTAGTCACAGTACCTTCAAATTTTTATTCTTACTCTCCAAAATCGGATTTTAATGCGGGTATTGTAGTAGCCTTTCCTTTGGGGGGAGGATTTTTTCTTCAACCTGAATCTTTTTATTCTGGCCAGGGGTCGAAAGTTGACCTTTCCGGAATAAATGGTTCTTACCATATCGAATACCTCAACTTCCCGGTACTATTTAAATATGTTGCACCATTTCATTTGGTATTAGAAACTGGCCCTCAACTTGGATTTTTATTGGATGCCACATTGAGTGAAACTGGTTTTCCTATTGAGAATATCAGAAGTCAGACAAATTCCAGCTGCTACTCCTGGGTTTTCGGCGCCGGCATTCAGCTGCCTATGAATTTTGGGCTTGATGTGCGTTATAATCTGGGTTTGTCCCATTTGCAGGCTGACAATAGTGATGCGTATAATGATGCCGGTATTAAGAATAATGTTTTTCAGGTTGGGATATATTACATCTTCCCAAATTTGTTTCCGGCAGATAAAAACTGATCTATAATTAATTATTATAATCATGATCGCATTTTTGGGCACAGGTCTTTTGGGTGCTAATTTTACAAGAGCACTATTGAAAAGAGGAGAAATAGTTCATGTCTGGAACAGATCTGCTGAAAAAGCAAAAGCTTTGGAGATTTACGGAGCCAAAGCTTTTGAAAATGTAAGTGATGCAGTAAAAGGCGCAAATAGAATTCATCTCACACTTTCCGACGATCAGTCTGTTGATGAAGTTTTGGAAAAGGCATTTTCAGGATTTGATCCGGAGGTTATAATAATTGATCATACAACCACCTCCTCAGCCGGTGCTATCAAAAGGTCAGCCTTTTGGAAAACAAAAGGATACAACTATATACATGCGCCTGTTTTTATGGGACCTCCTAATGCGCTGGAAGGCACAGGAGTGATGCTGGTTTCAGGTGAACAGAAGATTGTCAAATTACTGGAACCCGAACTATCAAAGATGACGGGGAAATTATTGAACCTGGGAGAAAAACCAGAAAAAGCAGCCTCTATAAAACTGTTGGGAAATATGTTTCATATTTCCCTTACAGGAAGCATCGTGGATCTTGTTGCATTGGCTGATTCTTTGAATGTACCTGTTTCAGAACTTGGGCCGCTTTTGGAGATTCTCAATCCATCTGTCGTAGCACAGGGAAGACTGAAGAAAATTACAAGCAATACTTTTGACCAGCCTTCCTGGGAATTAATTATGGCCCGAAAAGATGCGCGCTTAATGATGGAGCAGGCAAATACAAAACAGAAGACTTTAATGATCGTTCCGGTCGTAGCTAAAAAAATGGATGCATGGATTGCAAAAGGTCATGCAAAAGATGACTGGACAATAATTTCAAAAGATCCCGACAATAAATAGAGCCATATTATTATCTTTAAGCGAGTGACCTGTGAGGAAA
>DATHNR010000540.1:0-5475 GCA_035485835.1 Puia sp. | reverse complement strand
ATTGTGGAAGCCGCATGATGGATGAAAAAAGAGGGGGTATTGTACTCATGTCCTCACTTGCAGGAAATCAGGGATCGGGGTTTCTGGCAACTTACGCTGCTACAAAAGCTTTTAACCGCATTCTCGCAGAAAGCCTTTGGTATGAATGGAAGGCCAGGGGAGTGGATGTGATCGGGTGTTGTGCAGGTGCTACACTTACACCTAATTATATTCTGTCGAAGCCAAAAAAGATAAGCAGATTTGCACCCAAACCACAATTGCCCGAAGAAGTTGTGGATGAATGCCTGTTAAAAATAGGAAAGACCCCCTCTTTTATCAGCGGAAGAGCCAACAAAATAGCCAGCTTCCTGATGAATCAGATTTTTTCTTTAAAAAGGTCAATCAATATTATGGGTGATACAACAAGAAAAATGTACGGTATCAGAGACTAAGCTGACGAATATATCCGGTACTGTCTTTCATGTTTTCCAAACTCATTTCTACAAAGAAATTTTTCACGCCGCCCGTTTTAGATGCAATAAAGAATTCCTTCCAGTCAATAATTCCCTTACCAATAGGCACTTCTTTTTTATCGCCTGTCCAGTCTGATAAATGAGATGAAATAAACCTTCCCGGATATTTATTGAAATAAGTGGAAGCCTTATAACCCAGGTTAATTACCTCTGTCTGGAATTGCATTTTAACCAGGTCTGGATCAAAGCGGCTCATCAGTGCATCATAGATCAGCTGGTTATCGAGCATCGCAAATTCAAATTCATGGTTATGAAAACCGGTTTGCATGCCGGCTTTTTTTATCTTTTCTGCTGCTTTATTCAGTTTATCAGCAGATAAATAATAATCATTCAGCGTAGCAGTTTTCGGAAGCCAGAAAGTAGAACAAATCATTTGAGTTAAGCCAAGCTGGGTAGCGAAATCAATACGGTCGTCCAGTTTATCTGTAAGTTCAGGAAATCCAAAATGGCAGCTGGGACAATTTAACCCAGAATCATTAATAATGGTTTTGATTTCCGACGGTTTCAATTTAGTCAGCGGACCGAATCCAATTGCGGCATAGCCCTGTGGAGAACACATTTCCACCATCTGATAACCATATCCAGCCATCATTTTTAGTGTTCCGGGAAAATCCTTAGCAAGCATATCCCTGATTGGAAATGACTGGAATCCGATGGGAATATTGAGATATTCGGATTTATTTGCAGCCATTAATGACTTGGGCAAATGCGATAATGCGAATGCCGCACCTAATCCAATTGCACTTTTACCAATGAATTTTCTTCTGTCCAGTTTTTTCATTATTTGTCATTTTAAGTATATTCCTAAATTTAGATAGTTGCAGGATCCCAGCCTGTCCTATATTCCCTGTCAAGCCATTTGTTTGCATCAGATAAATTTGTAATCTTGAAATTAACTGGATCATATTTTAATAAATGCCCTGTTCTCAATGCTAATGCATACAAATTAATGGCCTCTGTTATAAATTCTGCCTCTCTAAAATTGCCGGGATATTGCTTCCCGGTTTTGCAGGCATCAATAAATAATGACAAAGCCGCGGTGGTTTGTTCTACCTGACTTCGTTTATCAGTAGTCGTTTTTCCAGGAGCCTCCATTTTTTTGCCAGATATAATTTGAGGATTTTGAACATTGAATCCTGCGAGTATTTTGCCTTTATCCCCGACGAACATCATGCCTTCGGCTGGCAATTCTTTATTATCTTCCAGCAATTCTGAAGGAATCGATGGCCTCATGCCACCATCATACCAGCAAAGATCTACGGGAGGCCTGGAACCATTTGCCGGATATTTGAATCGCACGGAACTGGCCATGGGAAATGAAAAATCATTTTTGATCTGGTAAGGAACCGGATCATGCATACCGCAAACATGACTTAAATTAGGTTCAATTACCGTCGGTCCTTGTAACTGTAATGCATTGAATACAGTCCATAAACTATAATGTCCCATATCTGCCATTGAGCCGCCTCCGAAATCATACCAACCCCTGAAAACCATATTGGTATAGTCGGGTGAATAGGGGCGATCCGCTTCTGGACCCAGCCACAAATTCCAGTCAAAGCCATTTGGTATTGGTGGTGTATCAACCGGTAGTGTTGGGTATTGAGGCCAGACGGGTCGGTTTGTCCAGTTATGGACTTCGGTTAACGTTCCGATGGCACCCCCATTTATCCAAGCCATTACAGTTTCCATAGATCCATTTGAATCCCAGGGAATCAAATGTGTAATTGCATTGTTATTACGAGCCATGGCGATTACTCTTTTTCCTTCGAGCAGCCGGTTTGAAAGTGGTTTATGAACCAATACATTCTTGCCTTTTCTCATAGCCACCATGGAAATAAGACCATGAAGGTGATCAGGCGTCATAATCTTAACTGCGTTCAGATCTTTTTCCTTTTCAAGAAGTTCACGAAAATCTGCATAAGCAGAGCAACCATTATATTTTAATTCAGGGTGAACATTGGCATAAAAATTATCAACGATGGATTTCCCGTTATCTCTGCCACCGGGTATTAAATTATCGCCGCCCGGTTCCCAATCAGGTTTTTGAATGGTTTTGCGTATTTCATTCTTCAGCCAATCCTTCGCCCAGTCCTTATAACCGATCGCTTCCTTATTTGGATCGCATACGGCAACTACCTGAAATTGAGTATTCGCTAAAAGGGGTAGCAATTCCCGTATACCCTGCGTACCTACTCCAATGTAGGCCAGTGTAATTTTATCACTGGGAGCCACGAAATTCTTTCCTCCCAATACATGCCTGGGGAGAATTGTAAAACCAATTGCAGAAACGGCCATGGTTTCAACAAATTTCCTTCGATTAATGGAAGAATTCTTTTCTGGCACTTCGGGAGATAATGCTTTTTGCATATCAGACCCACCAACCGGGAGGTCAATTTCATTTTTCATATAGCATATTTAATATTTGAAGGGAGCCACTAAAAATACTGCATTTTTTAGGCATGAATCTTACCGGCATCATAAATATTTAAGATTTACGGCAGCTAAATGACTCAAAATGGAGTCCTGTGGTATCAGAACCGGCCATTGACAGGGTCATTGTTAATATGTATATTACATGGTGAATATTTGCACTTTCCCCCATATGAAACTCTTCGGTGATGTTGTCTTATAAGCGAATATTCAAATGGTTTTTCCCCCTTATTTTTATTTTTTCCATAAATAATCAGACATTCTGTCAAAATTTTGTTTTTGCCCAGCTCAGTGGTAACCCGGTCAACACCACAGGATGGACGTTCCAGGGAGATGCACGTCCGAATTCTTTTGCGGGTTCAACAGGCGCTGAATTACTTCTTTGTCCTGCTATAGGCAATTCCAGCGGTGCATTATTTTATAATCAGCCTATCAATCTTTCCTTGTGCAATAAATGGATTGCTGAATTCGATTTCCGCATGTATGACGGGACGGGTGCCGACGGGCTCGCGTTTTGTTTTTTGGATGTTCCTCCTAACGGTTTTGTGAATGGTGGTGGTCTTGGTATACCCAATACAGCGAATGGTTTGAAGGTCTGCTTTGATACATGGAATAACTGCATTCCTTTCGATCCAAACACCGTACACCAGGACATGCCAAAGATTGAGATAAGATGGGGAAAAGGCTACGATAATGATTCTGACCCGAATAATCTTATATATGGTGAATGTGTATATGGCCCAACCAGAGATAATTCTGATGGAAAGATTTCCTTTATCCGATCTCCAAATTATAATCATGCTAAGATTACTTACGATAGTGGAAATATAAGCGTGTATGTAAATGATACTTTGTATTTAACAGGTTACCAGACATTTAATTTTAACGGTTATCTTGGTTTTACTGCCAGCACCGGAGGTTACACCGATAACCATACAATTAAAAATGTTATCATTTATACACAGATGCCTCCTTCGTTTGCCGGAAACAGCCAGAGCTTTTGCCCTTATGATACCATTCAGATCGGAGGCCCTCCCACTCCTGATTACCTTTATTCCTGGCATCCGTCTTTTGGAATGCCTGATTCAACGGTTTCAGCTCCTTATTTGCATCTTCCCAATGATTCCAGTAATTCAATATATTATAAATATTACGTCAAAACTTCATTCAGTAGTAATCCTGGATGTGCATCTACGGATAGTGTCATCTTAAAAGTTTATCCCGATCCCAAAGTTCATTTCATCACTCCTGAAATATGCCTGACGGATGCCATTGCACAATTTTATGATAGCACTTATACCAGCGATAGTACGACATTGCCTTTTACTTATCAATGGAATTTTGGAGATCCGAATGCAAATGCAGGAAATCCAAATGGCTCTACGCTGAAAGATCCCACACATCATTATTCTGCTGCGAGTCATTACATGCTAACCCTTTCAGCTACGAATAGTGAAGGATGCACAGACAGTTTAACAAAAATATTTACTGTAAATGGTGCTGTACCCAAAGCTGCTTTTAGCGTAAATAGTGTACCTGTATTATGTACTAATCAATCCGTGAGTATCCGGAATGAGAGTTCTGTGGATTTTGGATCCATCACCAGGGTAAAGATATACTGGGGAGACTCGTCCCTGGTTTCTTATACGGATAGTCAGCCTTATCCCGGTAAAATGTATTCACACAATTATCCAAACCCTGTTTCAAATACGCCGGTTAATTATACGGTCCGGATGATCTCTTCTTCAGGAATCACCTGTGATGATGAAAATGATCAGCAGATTACTGTTCAGCCCAGTCCGCACGCTCAATTCAATCCCATACCTTCTTTATGTGTTTACGATTCCCCGATTGTAATTACGCAGGCAACAGAGCTTGCCAATTTACCAGGGTATTTTACATTTTCAGGAACAGGAATTTCTGCAGGAGGACTATTCGACCCTCAAAAAGCCGGTGCGGGGACTTATAAATTATTATACCAGTATATTTCTACTGATGGTTGTATGGATTCAGCATATCAAAACATTACAGTATACGCGCCTCCTGTAGTAAGTGCAGGTAATGATACTTCAGTAGTTATTAATCAACCTTTGCAGTTAACTGCCCGATCGACCGATGCAGACTATGATACATTCTTATGGTCACCTGCAACCGGACTGAATGATCCTGCCATTCCAAATCCCGTTGCTATTTTATATTCTTCCACGGATTCTATCCGGTATACTGTTCAGGTTACAGATACTACAGGTTGTTTCGCCGATGCTTCTATAGCTGTAAAAGTTTTTAAAACCAGCCCGGATATTTTTGTTCCGAATGCTTTCACACCCGGGAAAGCTATTAACAGTATTTTCAAACCTATACCCGTCGGAATTTCTTCGTTACAATATTTCAGGATTTATAATCGCTGGGGACAATTAGTATTCAGCACTTCACGAATGGGAGAAGGATGGGATGGTACGATCGGAGGCAAACCACAGGCAATGGACAGTTATGTATGGGTAGTGCAGGGTACAACTTATACAGGGATAAA
>DATHNR010000539.1:0-5138 GCA_035485835.1 Puia sp. | reverse complement strand
TTGATAAAAATGCATTCTTATCAAAAGAACAATATAGATAGAAAACACTTTTTAGGGTTTTAGTTTTTCCCAACGGAGGTTAATATTTTCCCAATGGATTATAAAGAAGAATCAGCTAAACTTTGTATTCGACAGAGGTGTAGAATTATTTGCTCTCTCAACCTTCACTTCTGATTTTCAAATGCGGCGTTGCCGGCTGCTTTGCATTTCGCAAGGTCCAGATTCCATGCACTGGTAATGAAAAACGGATCTGATCCTTTTGCATCTTTATTTGCATAACTGCAAAAAATAGTACGCGTTTCACCGGGTGCCAATTCTATATAATTGTCGCTGAAGATTACCGGCAGAATATCGTCGCCCGCCCTGCCTTTCAGTGCGCGCAGGTGTACCTGGAAAGCTACTGTTTTGCCAGTGTTCGTAATGATTACCCTATGCGAAGTGCTATCGTATTTTTTCCCATTCGTGTACACCATCTTTAATGAAGTTTTGCCGATATTTTGCAAGGCAGAAAAATCGGTATATCCGGTCTGTGGTGTCATATACCATTTTGATTTCACCCAATCAAGCACATCAGGTTTTGTTGAGAGCCAATACCAGTTGATACTTTTCACATCGCCTTTTGAATCGTTGAGTTGTAGCCGCAGGAAATAAGTATCTGATAGATCATTGATATGCGGCAGCACAAAACATTTTTGTATGCTGTCGGGTTCGATACTGGTAGTAATGTTTTTTGAATATTTCAGGGCACCATCCAGTTGATATATATCTGCTTTGGCAGTTAACCCGGAAAATTTTTGCAGCAACGAGTTTGTAATATCCACTTCGTTATTGGCATAAGAATACATAATATGCAAAGGTTCCATCGATTTTTTCATGCCGAAATAAGTACCGGCGGGATATAGGTAATAATCGTAAGTATGCCATATAAGGCCCGGCCAGGGGTTACTGCCCATCCATTGTACCACGCCGGTAGCAGTGTGATATTTATGCAGACCATAAGATTCCATCATGGCGCGGTGTGATTCGTAATTCTGTGCCTGTGCTTTAGCAATAAAATCTTTTATATCAGTTACTTTGCCGTAACGCCCTTCAAGTGCATCATTAAAAACCTGTGTGTTGCCGAAGGTCATGGTACCACAATGATATTTCCAGGATTCTGTAGTGAACCACAGTGAATCTTTTGGTATAAATTTTATCAGGCTTTCATATGGTGGGATCGAAGGCCCTGGGGATATCTCCGTTGCGAAGCTCCATGCGCCACCATGTCTCAACAACGTATCAGTTTCCCAATAAATAGGTGGCACCCATTCATAGGGACCATCCATTTTTACACCGCTAAAACCAGAAACCTTCGATTTGCTGGCATCAGCGGTTGAAATAGTCGGGTTGGGCCATTTCAGCGACGCTTCAATTTTCAGGTAATCCTGTTCAACGGTTGAATCGCGAGGTGGCATATCGCTGCCGTTGAGCCATACCATCAGGCTTGATTTATTTCGAAGCCAGAGCATCACACTGCTGTCTGATGCCATGGCCGATGCACGTTTGGCTGCATCCCAATTTTCGGGATATTGCCAGGCACCGCAACACATCCAGCCAGTCATCACCAGCATACCATATTTATCACATAGCGAATAAAAATTATCGTCTTCCATTTTTCCTTCAGAACGAACGATGTTCATATTCATATGGCGATAGAGACGGATTTCCTGTTCCTGGCGTTCTGTTGAACGACGTTGAAAAATATCGGGCGACCAGGCCGCACCTCTTAATACAATGCGCTTTCCATTCACGATAAATACCCGCGATTTATCATCGATAAATTCGGATGCAATCTGGCGAATGCCGAAGTTTTCCGCAATAGTATTACTCACCAAATTATTATGTGCCACTGAAATCTCAATATGATTCAGATTTGGTTTTCCATATTGCCAGGGCCACCAGATGCCCGGGTTTTTAATATTCAATTGAGGGAAATCAGCCGGGGTAAAAGTTACCTCGGCAGTTTCATTTGCATTTAAGTGAATTTTCTTTTTGAAAAGTATGTCGGAATTAATCTTACCTCTTACAATTACATCCTGCTCTTTGACTGAGAAATTAGTCACAAGCGCATCGACAGTAAGATGTGCTACAGCCAATGATGGCAGATCGAATTTTGTTGTCACCAGAGGATATCGGATACCGACGCGATCATAAGTTTTAACCTCGATGTTGTTGATGATTCCTGCATTGTAATCAGGAGGGTAATGTATCCAGTCCGCATAATCAATCGCCAGATCGCCACCATGTTTATTAGGATCAATCGGCCGTTTGATTTGCAGGGCAATTGTGTTGACGCCGGCTGTAATTATCTTTTCAGTAATATCCAATTCTATGATACGATAAGGATTCACAATTTGATTTGAATCGGCAATGAGCACACCATTCAACCAAACATTTGCTTTGTAGTTAATACCGTGTAGTTTCAACAACACTTCTTTACCTCTCTCAGAATTTGGTAGTGTGAACTCTTTGCGAAACCACCATGTGGAATCAAGCATCGGGTCATTCAGCTTCCTGAAGTTCATATCGAAAAATGGATCGAAATCATACACTTTATTTGATAGTAAACCGGCAATGATGGTCGTGGGTATACTGACTTTGTACCAGCCAATAGTTTTATAGCCCGGTAGTGACACGCTTGCCCCGCCATCAGCAACCTTAGTAGCCGACTGCATCTGCCATCCGTCTTTTAATAGCATTTTGAAATTTTCACTGCTTTGCGCGAATGCCTGAGCTGTCGTGAATAACGATATTACTATTAAGCGAATGTTTTTCATATGGCTAACTTAATTAAAAAGATTGCTAACTGAATTTTATGAACCAGATATCAGCGCATTTGTTGTGTTTGGTTCTACCTGGTAGAGCACATACCTGCCCTTCTCATCATGCTGAACTTCGATTGTCTTCGTGCCTGTTCCCTGGGTCACGGTCACCTTGTTCCATTTTTCAGGAATGTAGGTCTTGAGCGTCAGCGGCAGATCGTACATTATTTTATCAAGCGAATGGGTAAGTGATACACTGATCTTCCCGTCTTTTTCATCAGTCTTTACTATTGCATGCTCACGCTCCCGCATGTATTTGGTAGCATCGCCAAAAGTTGCAATCCAAAGTTTGTCTTCCCTGTCTTTGATATAATTAAAATATTCTTCGAGTTTTGGGATTGGTGTCCATTCCCAACCGAGGCTGTCAATACCGTGAAAAACAAGTACCAGCCACATATCTTTATTTGCGCAGGTGGTATCAACCCATGATTTCATTAATGTCAATGGTGTTTTATGCAGAGGGCCACGCTGCCATTGTACATAATCCTTATCGGTCGGGTGGGGAAGTTCCTTACTCGCACGATCAATCTCTTTCAAAAATGGTTCAGGCATGCGGTTGCGGAGGGCAGGATAAATTTTGTAAGCGATCTGCATCACACGGTCGTCTTCATAGCCGTAGGGGACTTCTGTAGAGAAAGTATATTTGTCGCCCAGCTGATTTTTGATTTCTTCTTTGCTTTTCTCGAGTTCATAACGAATATTGGCTTCATCCAAACCGGGCATGGTGGCGTGGGTGATGGAATGGCTCGCGATTTCATATCCTTCACCCGTATCTTTCCTGAAATCGTCCCAGCTCGATCCCACAGCTTCCTTATATTCCGGGCATGGTTCGTACCCGGGTTTGAAATCTCCATTGCGCACTTTTGCATACAGGCTATCCATCAAATGAAAGGCCTGTTGTTTTTTTCCGGATGAATACAAACCGCCCGCACGGGTATGATATGAAATGGTTCCCATGTAGCCGAGATATCCTGCTGCCGAACATCGTTCTAAAAAATTCTGTTCATCTGTTGGGATAGTAGCGGATTCTTTAATGATTACTTCCACCGGCCGGCCTACAAATTTACCGTGGTATGCAGAGCCGGTAATCGGGCCTGTAATGACGAAAAAAGTTGCGGTCATTTTCAACCGTTCCATGACTGGCAACGCACGGGTAAACTGGTTCCTGGAAGCGTCATCGTAAGTAATGGATACTGCACCGTTTTTGCCGTATTGCCATTCGGTAATCGTGGTATTGCCAGTTTGCGCCCTGCACAGGACGAAGGATAAACTCAGAGTGACTGATATCAGAAGCCTGGGGTAACTTGAAAAATTCAGTTTCATATGGACCGTGAATTTATTAAAAATCAGAAAGAATCAATGATATTTTATTCTTCGCAACTAATCATCTCCGATACCGGAAATTCTGTTGACATGACAAAAATGTGGTTGAATAAAAGTGAAATTACAGAGTATGCACAGAGCCTCTGTAAAATATTTTTTCAATTCAAACGCGGTTTTTTGAGTAAAGAAGGGCCCGGAAACCAGGTTCAGGATACCATCGGCTTCTTATTGTATTCTTGTTGTGTTCGCTATTTCTTCGGGTCGGATGGCTTTCTACAGGGAGAAAACAAGAAAAGTCCCCGAACACAACACGAACACAGTAGGAAGAATATGTTTAAAAACGGAACTCCCCTTCAGGAAAAATCCAAAATAAATTTTACAGAGCCTCTGTACACACTCTGCAATTTACCTTTTTCATGATCGCATATTTGTGTAAAGAGAGAAGAATACTTTAATTGAATTATGAACACTGGGTATTATAACAGGGCAATACATTCAACAGAAATCAGAATTCCCGCCGGGAAAGGCATTACCTGAGGGGTACTTCTGGCTGGAGGATTATTTGGGAAAACTTCCCCATAAACTTTATTCAATACACCGAAGTCATTTCCTGAAACCATAAACACAGTTGTCTTCACGATTTTATCCATGCTGCTTCCTATCTCTTCAAGAATGGTTTTTATGTTTTGAAAGCACTGTAAGGCCTGTTCTTCAAAACGATCACTCAATTTTCCGGTCTCCGGATTAAAACCTGGGGTACCAGAAATGAATATAAAATTGTTAGCAATTACAGCTTGCGGAAATACTTCTGTGGTTCGAGGGACTTTTACGGTATTGAAATTTTTCCTGGTTTCCATTCATCATTTGGTTAAATAAAAAAGGCGATATATTGTGCATTCCGAATTAGACCTGTGTAGCCGCAGTTCAAAATTTTGAACCCGGGCGTGCGAATTA
>DATHNR010000538.1:0-2608 GCA_035485835.1 Puia sp. | reverse complement strand
AATAAACCCGTTGCCGAACATGGATTTTACCTCGGTCCAGATTTCTCGGAGAAAGAAGCCATTCTTGCCTTAAAAAAACATAAGGCGGTATATCACAAATTCGAAAACTTTGATGAATTATGTCATAGAGTTGCAGATCTGCTCGATAAAGGAAATGTGATTGGATGGTTCCAGGGCAGAATGGAATTCGGTCCAAGATCTTTGGGAAACAGGAGTATTCTGGGTGATGCACGGAATATCGAAATGCAGCGAAAATTGAATCTGAAAATAAAATACCGCGAAGGCTTCAGACCTTTTGCTCCTTCGGTACTTTATGAATCTACCAAAGACTTTTTTGATCTCGATACCGTATCGCCTTACATGCTTTTGATTGCCGATGTCAATAAAGAAAGACGAAAGAAATTACCCGATAATTATCATAATATGGATTTGTGGGACAGACTTTATTATGAAAGAAGCGATGTCCAATCCATTACACACCTGGATTATTCAGCCAGAATACAAACGGTGCATAAAGAAGTCAACCCTCGTTACTGGCAACTGATCAATACGTTTAAAGAAAAAACAGGATATGGATTGATAGTCAATACCAGCTTTAATGTCCGGGGTGAACCCGTGGTTTGTTCACCGGAAGATGCATACAAGTGTTTCATGAGAACGGAAATGGATTATCTGATTATTGATGATTTATTCCTGAAGAAGACTGAACAGCCTGACTGGGAAAACAGAGAGAAATGGATGGAGAAATTCAAACTGGATTAATTAAAACCCGTCAGCAAACCCTGAAAACCAGCAACCATAGGAAATGAAAAAAATTGTAAGCGCACTGATATTTATAGCCATACTGGTAATCATATTCAGTATTTCATTTTTTGCTGCTGATAAATTCAATTTTGTATTATCACCTGTTTTTGCATTTTACACAGCATGTTTGATTTTATTCGGACTTCTGGGTATTACCTATAATAATTTATGGAGTTCGGGTGCGTTTAAAAAAAGACCTTTCATTGCGGGTTTTATTGTTTTATTCACCTTCATAGTTTTATTTTATTTCTCTAAAGTCAGTTTACAGGTATATCCCATATTTAAACACATAGCATCCACCGAGGGAAAACACTGGACAGGTAAAGTTTTTCAGCCGGATCCTGTTCTGGGCCATAAACCTGTTGAATGTAATTCAGGCACATTGAATATGACTTTTAATCATAAGCTTATTCACAATACACCTGTAAAATTTGATGAGAATGGTTTCCGTGTTCCGGTGGATACTCCCTGTATAAGGAATTTCAAAAGACCACTGATTTTATTTTTAGGTGATTCATTCACCGAAGGCGCTGATTGCAATGAAGAAAAAACATTTTCAGCAATTGTTGGGGACAGCATTCATGGAACAAGTATAAATGCAGGAGTAAGCAGTTATGGGTTTTCGCAAATGCTGTTGTTGGCACGTAAACTTATTCCAAAATACAAACCCGATTATGTAGTAATTCAGAATTCTCCATGGCTTTCGGAACGCGCCATCAGCCGATATGCGCCAACTTTTGGATTGGCCATTCCAAGTCCATATTTTTCAAACGTGAATGGCATTGTTCAATTGGAGCCACCGGTATTTGCCACATCCTGTTTCTCACTAAACTGGAAATATGACAGCAATAAAGATAAGCTTCACAATTTTATCAGTTTTTATTTGAAAGAAGGATTTGCGGTTTGTGCAAGAGACTGGATGAATATGGTTCGGGCAAAATACAGAACGCCAAATCCTGAAAAAGATCGCCAGGCTTCTGATAAAGTATTCTTTGATGAAATAGTACAAATTGCAAATACCAACAAGAGTAATCTTATTGTTCTTAACCTGGGCGATATCAATGCCACAGGCAATTCGCATACTATCCTCGAAGGGAAAAACGTTAAATTCGCAGAAGCAGATTCGGGATTATGGAAGGATGTGAATTTCAATGAAAAGACCTATCAGCAATTGTATTATTATTGGGGATGGACTGGAAAGGATTCAGTTATTCTTGACAAACATCCTACACTGGAAGCACATGCTGCCATTGCACAATCAATTATTCAAACAATAAAAAATTAAAGTATATGGATTTTATAAAAGATCTGTTGCAATTCCTGAGGGAACGTAAAAAATTCTGGTTAATACCTGTAATCTTAATACTGCTGGTATTAGGACTTATTATAGTATTTGGTGGCGCCAGCGCTATTGCTCCATTTATTTATACTCTTTTTTAATTATGGTAAATATGAAAAAAGATCAATCGAAAACAACGATACTGGTTATTGTGATAGGATTTATGCTTATTTACCTCAAATTTCACTGGAAATGGGCAATCATGACATCCCTTATTGTAGGCCTGCTGGGTTTAATCTCTCCTTTTTTAAGCCGGCAGATAGACTGGCTATGGATGAAACTGACCGTCGTGCTGAGTTACGTGGTTCCAAACATATTGCTGTCCATCGTTTTCTTTGTTTTTCTCTTTCCAATTTCACTTATATCCAGACTTTTTAAAAAAGATCCACTGATGTTGTCAAAGGATTATAAGTCATACTTTATTGATATGAATAAAACTGTTGACAAAAAATCGTTCGAGAAAAT
>DATHNR010000537.1:0-5038 GCA_035485835.1 Puia sp. | reverse complement strand
TGTCTTTTTTTTAATTCACAATTCCCATCCCGTATAAGCAATATCCCATCTCCCTGAAGTGCATTCATGCATTTTTGTAAAAGAAGCTCCTGCTGATCAGGTTGCAGATAGTGCAGAACATCTGAAAGAATAATGGCATCAGCGGGACCTACGTGGATTTGATTTATATCTGCATTAAAAAAACGTACATTTTTATTCCGGCTAAAACAATGATTCGCCACTTCAATTTTTTCTTCGTCATAATCGTATCCAGTGATTTCACGTTCCTGCGCTGCAAACTGAAGCATATAACTCATAAAACCATATCCACATCCGATATCGAGAATTCGGCCTTTCACGGGCAGCAGATCATGAAAAGTTTTATAATCCTTTTCCAATCGGATCTTAACACGTAAATACCATTCCAGTACTGGTCCTTTGTAGATATAATTATAAATCAGTTTCTCCCTGAAATAGCGGGGTAGTTCAAGTTCTTCTTTAAGTTTAGCATATTGCTGTCTGAAATATCGCCCGAGGTATTTAGCTCTTTCTGTATAGTCCACACCGAAAAAAAGATCACCAGCTTTTACCCTGGGCAGATATTTGATCGTGATAAAACCATCTTTTAATAAAAAATCTCCCTTTGACATGGTATAACCCGTACCATGAATCATCACTGGTAAAATATCAAGGTTTAACTTCTCAGCAATGAAAAAAGCACCTTTATGAAATCTTCTTATGTGGTCATCCGGCGACCTTGTCCCTTCCGGGAAAACGGCTATCGAATAGCCTGCTTTTACCTGTTCTTCCAGGTAGTCTATACTATTTTCAATGCCCCGGGCAACAGGATAATATCCTGCCATCCTGACCAGCCATCCAAATATGGGTGAATTCCATACCCAGTTATTGGTTAGCAAAATAGTTTTAGGATAAAGCATTGTCATAATAAGTATATCCAGAAAGGACTGGTGATTGGCAATGAGTACAACGGGTTTAGAAAAATTTTCATGCTGGGGATTAATGATCTTCTTCTTCACATTACCCATAATATATAAAACCGACCAGGTGTAGGCTGAAAGTATCCGGTGATAAAGATATTTAGATCGCGATTTCGCAAATGGATTCAGTTTAATCAGAAAAAAACCGAGAACTGTTACCAGTAAACTTCCAAATGCAAAATAACTTAATGAGAAGACTGATTTGAATAATCCTGCCGCGGTCCATGGAAAACGCCGGCTCCTGATACGGTTACGGATAAGGAAATCGAAGAAAAAAGGAATCAGTACCTGAGCTATCAATACAACACTTAAAATTCCGGTTATCGAAATAAATGCTAAGGACCTCAATGCCGGATGTTTGGCAAATATCAAAACGCCGAGTCCTGCGAGTGTCGTAATGGCTGAAAGAACAATGGATGATTTATAACTCGACAAATTTTTCTTGCCGGTTTTATATTCCTGCAGTAATCCATCCATTATGAACAGGCTGTAGTCATCACCAAGACCGAAGATGAGGGCGGACAAAATAATATTTACGATATTGAACTGGAGACCTGCAAGTCCCATGATTCCCAGGATCCAAATAAAAGCAATCACCATCGGAATAAATGAAACAAGGGAAAGCTCTATTCTTCCATAGGTAAGGAGGAGTACTCCAAATACAAGCAGGGATACCATCCATCCTATCTGGTTGAAATCTGCGGTAACAACATCCAGGAGTTTTGAAGTCATGTATTGTCTGTCAATTACTGTAACATCAGAAACAGATGAAAAGTCCTCGTAAATATGTTTTTTATATTCCGGCTCTGCTTTCACCAGACTGATCAGTTCAACATGGCCGGGTTTTTCTATGATGTATTCGTTGGCGAATCCATTCCTGAGCATTTTTGTTTCAACCGTATTAAGAGGCTTGTATACTGCATTGAGCATTTGATTGAATGGCTGGAAAGCCGATTCCCGAAATCCCAGCGGTTTACCCGCATTTTCCAGGTTATTTAGCAACACTGATTTTCTTTTAATTGTCCAGTAGTTATTCCAATATTTAATTCTCTCTTCCTGCAATGAATCTGAAATAAGCAAACGAAAAATGCCTGAAGATTTTTTGATAAATCTATTTTGTTGAAGCGCCTTAATTTTCGTGTTGACGAATTGCTGTTTATTCAAAGCAGTTTCAAGATTACTTCCTTCTGTAATAATATAAACTGAGCGGAGGCTGTAATCATTGATTTTATTCAGTGTGGATTCAGCAGTTTTTAATTTCTCAGGCATATAATTCATATGCATCATATCCTGATCGAATCCCACCCTGTTTACAAAAAATGCAAATACGATGGTCATAATAAAAATTAATCCGACCAGCCATTTATTTTTTTCAGGATGATAATTTGAAAGCCGAAGGATCCAGGAACCCCTTTCCCCTTGCGTTTTTGCAGAAATATTTGCATCTGATAACGGGATCAAATGAGGTAAAAAGATCAGGGAGCTCAATGACGCGCCAATCAGACAGAAAGCGGCAAATAATCCCAGGTCTTTTAAGATTTCTGATTGAACAAACTGAAGACAAAAAAAACCTCCGATGGTAGTAAGTCCTCCGATGGTGAGAGGAAAAGCGAGATCGTCCAGTACAGCACGCATATCCCTCCGGTGGCGGAAATGATTATAAACGTGCAATGAATAATTAATAGCAATACCAAGCACTATGGAACCTGCTGCAAGAGCAATTACTGAGATGGTCCCTTTAATCCAATACATGATGCAAAGTGAAAATAATGCGCCCAGGATTACGGGCAGCAGAATCAGCAGGGGCGCCCTTTTCTTTTTAAAATACCAGCTGATAAATAAAATGAGGAACAATGAGGTGATTCCAAGAGTAAGTATGGAATCTGCCCTGAGCTGGGCTGCATTTCCTGCTGCAACGGCAACACCGCCAAAATAATTTGCATTTACTGAAGGGAATTGAGTTTGCTGGAGCCCTGCAATAATTTTATCCATTCCTTTCAGGAGCTGGCCATTTTTACCCGTATTGTCGGGAGGAAATGCCGGACTAACAAAAAGAAGCATATAACGTCCGTCCCTGCTTATAACATGGCCATCGTACAAATCGAAATTATCGTCATACTGTATTTGACGAATTTTTTTTAGCGCCGGATTCATAATTCCCAAAGGATCCCTGCTGATAAAGGATTTCATAAGAAAACCGGCGGGCGAAGACAGGGTTTGAATATCCCGGGATAAAATTTCTTTAAGACGTTCCTTGTTATCGAGGCTGTCGAAATAAATATAATCTTCAGGTTCGAGAAAAACGGGTAAATGATTATTTACCAAATCCATTAACCGGGGAACCAGGCTGTCATTCACTCTTTCTTCCAGGGAACGTATGAGTTCGGGATATTTTGTTTGAAGTGCTGATGAAAATGAATCTGAAAAACCTGCCAGCGTTTCGGGGGAAGTTCTGCTGCTGTCTTTCATTGAAACCATCAGTACGAGTTTGTCAGCAAAACGGGCATTCTGAAACAGTTCATTCAATTTCACCGACTGGCGATCCCGGGGAAGTATCTTTGATATATCTTCCTCCGGTTTTATTTTCATGGCGAAAAATCCTGTTATCAGGAACAAACTGATGAAGACCGTGAAAAAAACCTTCCGGTTAGCTGTAAAATAATCGTAGATATAAAGAAATGGTTTTGCCATTGCTAAAGAACGATCCTGTTTTTTTTGCTGAACATTTTGAGCAAAACAAAGCTAATCAGTCCTGCGACCAATCCGGCAATTACTGCGAGGCTGATACTACCTGCAAGGTATTGTTTGAAGTTATACCGGATAGCTGATAAACTGAGTGATTTTGTGAGTGAAACAGGTTGGGCAGAACCCGGCATCCAGAAAGTTCCAAACTGATAACTTGCGTATATTATAATCGGGATCATGGGCGGAATGCTGATATTCGCAAACAGGATGACAAGGCCCTTATTCAAGCGCAATAAAACAGCAATAAAAATAGCAACTACCAATTGAAATCCCCAAATGGGCAGAATACCCATAAATATTCCGAACCCTACAGAAATGGCTTTCTTCACATCTGACTGGGAAGGGTCAAAAATCTCATCTACAAATACCTCCTTCCATTTCCCTTTAAGGAATAAACGTCTTAGCAGGTCCCGGGGTTTTATATAGATAAAACTTATAAAGACAAGGAGGGTATTCAATATGCTGATCCGTGTAAAATCTATAAAGGGCCTGAAGTGAGAAATTCTTTCTTCCGGTGATGCGTAATAAACTGAAACAGGAACCGAGATTACAGGAATACCTTTCCAGGCCGCCCGGACGATCACTTCGATTTCAAATTCAAACCGCCTTGTTATAAAAGACATGGATTGTAAACGTGCCGCAGGATAAAGCCTGAAACCCGACTGCGTATCCGGCAGTTCAATTCCTGTTTCAACGCGGTACCAGAAATTTGAAAACTTGTGTCCGAAACTGCTTTTTGCCGGAACAGAATGCTGATCCATATTTCTCGCGCCAATAATCAGAGATCCGGGGTTATTTTCGATGGCGCTTAGAAATGCAGGGATATCCCTGGCAAAGTGCTGACCATCGGAATCTATGGAAATGGCAAAATCAAATCCCTGTTCAACGGCTACGCGAAATCCCTGTCGCAATGCATAGCCTTTACCGCGGTTAGGAGAATATGAAACTGAATGAATACCGGCGAACTTTAAAAGAATGTTTTCAGTATCGTCTGTTGAGCCATCATTGACAACAATAATATATGCGTCAAAAACCTTCAGATCATTCAGCAGGTTTTCAAGGGTTTTCGCATTGTTGTATGTCGGAACCAGGATACAGACCTTTAAACGCTCGAATATATGATGTTGTGATTCCATTTTTCGGGCTCAAGGCTTAGGGCGTAAGGCTTAAGGCTTTTAAAGTGCTAGTTAATGATTAATAATTAAATATTCGATTGACATTATTCAACTATAAATTTTCAAAAAAGTAAGTATTTTGCCTTCAGCATTATGCTTTACGCCTTACGCCTTACGCCTTACGCTTTACGCTTTACGCCT
>DATHNR010000536.1:0-9217 GCA_035485835.1 Puia sp. | reverse complement strand
ATGCCTGCATTCAATTCTTAAAATTGTGTGAATGCATAATTCTTTATATGGAATGAAATTCAGCGTGCATCAAAGTGTAAACTTTCAACATGCGCGCCTTCCCCTGGATCCTGCTATGCATCATTTCTATCAGTTTAATCCAATTTGCCCGTATTAGAAAAACCATCAAGGTTGTCGCGACAAACTCACATATTTTTCCCACTCATGCATCTTCGGCTATTAATGTAAAGCCACTCACCTTTCAGCCTGATTCATGGCAGTATTTTCTTCAACATTTACCAACAGCATATAAACCCATTGTGGACTACAAAGGAAATCTGATCAGCAACCAGGAAAAACATTATGCCATTATCACATATGATGTAGGTCATTCAGATCTTCAGCAATGCGCTGACGCACTCATACGCATCAGATCTGAATATCTTTTCAGTCAGAAAAAATATTCGCTGATAGGATTTCACTTTAATTCCGGAATCTATTACTCCTGGTCGGATTATTTGCGGGGTATCAGACCTCAACTAAATGGCAGGAGACTCAAAATGGTTCGCACGTCAGCAACTGACTCGATTTCTCATGTTTCATTGAGAAAATATCTGGACCTGGTATATGACTATGCAAATACGGTTTCACTTTGCAGGGAATTAAAATTTACAGATAGAATTGAATCCGGAACAGTAATTATTTTTCCAGGGAATCCCGGTCATTGTTGTATGGTAGTCGACGAAGCAATAGTTGAAAAATCCGATACAGTCTTCAAAATTGTAGAAGGCTATATGCCTGCTCAATCCATTTATATTCTGTCTAATCCTTATGAACCTGATTTAAGTCCCTGGTATCATTTGAAGAAAGGTGAAATAACCACCGCTTCATGCATATTCAGTTCTTATTACCTGAAGAAATTTGAATAACAAAAAAATCCCTCCTGTCTTGGACGAGAGGGATTTTGTTGCGAAGGGAGGGTTCGAACCTCCGACCTTCGGGTTATGAGCCCGACGAGCTACCGCTGCTCTACTTCGCGATGTGGACGGCAAATTTACGATCGTGCAGGCTACTATCCAAACTAATTTTGATTCATGTTTTTTATCTTTAATACATGAACCGGATTCTGCTTATAGGTTTGTTGATTATCTCCTTCTCCTGCAAACGCATAAAACAAACCGATGACAGTCTGTATTCAAGACATCTTCAGAGAACCGTTAAGTTGCATATACTTCATACTCCACCACCCTCAGACCGTTCCTTATTCAACCTGCTCATTCTTAATGACGGACAGGATATGGAAAAACTGCATGTAAAAGAAACCATGGATAGCCTTTATAAAGAAGGAAAATTGTTACCAATAGTTATCATCGGAGTGGAGGCCGGAGACAGGATGCAGGAGTATGGTGTAGCAGATAAACCAGATTATCTTGGCAGGGGAAATAGAGCAGGTCTTTATGATGCATTCATAAATGATGAATTATATCCCTATGCAAAAAAAGAATCCGGTGTAAGAAAATTTCAGTCTTTTGTAATTGCAGGATGTTCACTGGGAGGACTTTCTGCATTTGATATTGCATGGAATCATCCGGATAAAATCAGTAAAGTAGGCGTTTTTTCCGGTTCATTCTGGTGGCGGGACAAATCTTCCGACGACAGCACTTACTCGGACGAGAAAAACCGGATCATGTATTCCAAATTAAAAGCTTCGAGAAAGAAACCAGGACTGCAATATTGGTTTTATGCCGGTGCAGAAGAAGAAAAGAGTGACAGGGATAAGGACAGCATCATCGATGTTATAGATGACACAAAAGATATCATTAACCTGCTGGAAAAGAAGAATGTTGTTACAACTGATGGAATAGTTTACAGGGAATTACCCACCGGGATTCATGATTATAGTAGTTGGAGTATAGTATTCCCGGAATTTCTGATCTGGGCATTCCCGGCAAATTAGATGACCGCACCCTCACACTCTCACACTCTCACACTCTCACACTAGTTTTATATCATTTCTCTTTCTAAAACCGGATTGCGCGAAAGTTTTTTGCTTGCGAATTCCTTGGCAGCTTTAATAAAATGTACAAAAATTGGCTGCGGATTTTCAACAGAACTCTTGAGTTCAGGATGGTACTGAACTCCAATAAAAAATGGATGTCCGTGTAATTCTATAATTTCAACCAGCCCGCTTTCAGGATTTTTTCCACTGGCAATCATGCCTGCTTCTTCAAACTGTTGCAGATATTCATTATTGAATTCATAACGGTGACGGTGCCTTTCTGAAATCAGTGATTTGCCATAAATAGACTTCGCAAGGGTCCCCTCTTCAATAGCGCATGGGTAAGCACCCAGACGCATGGTGCCTCCCTTAACCGTGATTTTTTTCTGATTTTCCATCAGGTCGATTACCGGGGTTGGCGTATCTGCCTGCATCTCGGTCGAATGTGCTTTTGATAAGCCAAGAATATTCCGTGCAAATTCTATAACAGCCATTTGCATACCCAGGCAAATACCAAAGAAAGGCAGATTGTTTTCCCTTGCATATTTTACTGCTGTAATCTTTCCTTCAATGCCACGATGACCAAACCCCGGAGCTACCAGCAGTCCATCGAGATTACCAAGTTTCTCTGCAACATTCTCGCTGGTAATGGATTCACTATGTACATTCAGGATTTGCACCTTACACTCATTCATCGCACCCGCGTGAACAAACGATTCGAGGATAGATTTATATGCATCCTGCAATTCAATATATTTCCCTATCAGGCCAATGGTTACTTTAGATTTAGGATGACGAAGTTTATCCAGGAATTCTTTCCATTTCGTAAGTTCTGCTTCCGGATAATTTGTGATATTCAATTTCTTCAGACATATTAGATCAAGTTTTTCCTTCATCATGGTAACCGGCACCTCATAAATTGTCGAAGCATCAGCAGCTTCAATCACAGCTTCAAATTTCACATTACAGAACAAAGCAATTTTTTTGCGGATCTCAGGAGAGAGCGGCTCTTCTGTACGACAAACAATAATATCTGGTGTAACCCCTTCCTGGCTCAGCATACGTACACTGTGCTGTGTGGGTTTTGTTTTTAATTCTTTTGCAGCTTTCAGATAAGGGATAAGAGTAAGATGGATCACAACAACATCCTCTTCCGGTAATTCCCACTGAAGCTGACGCACAGCTTCGATAAAAGGAAGAGATTCGATATCACCTACCGTTCCGCCAAGTTCCGTAATAATTACATCATATTCATTTCGCTGGCCCAAAAGGAGCATTCTCCTTTTTATTTCGTCCGTAATATGGGGAACCACCTGAACGGTTTTACCCAGATATGCACCTTCTCTTTCTTTATTTATGACAGTCTGATAAATTCTGCCGGTCGTAACATTATTTGCCTGTGAAGTAAAAATATTAAGGTACCGCTCATAATGTCCAAGGTCCAGATCTGTTTCAGCTCCATCTTCCGTCACAAAACATTCCCCATGTTCATATGGGTTCAGCGTTCCCGGATCTACATTAATATATGGGTCAAACTTCTGAATCGTTACCCGGATGCCCCTTGCCTGTAAAAGTTTAGCAAGGGATGCAGCAATAATACCTTTCCCCAAAGAAGAAGTAACGCCTCCTGTAACAAAAATAAATTTGGCCATAATGTTGAATTAAGACAACTAAAATGCTCAATAAAATAAAATGATATGACCTGTTGAATTACAGATGTAAAACAGTAACCAGAAGGTCATGCAAAACTACGGCAATTTTTTTGATCCTCCGAAAGTGGAAAAGCAAATTGTGGATAAATGGAGTATAGATGAAGGGAACAGAACTATTTGATCAGATTGACCAGCATATACTCGATATTGTTTCTATTCTCTAAAACAGGTTTGTGCCGGGTTATCGTTTTAATATCAGGTACAAAAGCTGTGTCAGAAGAATGTTTTTCTTCCTGCCTGATCTTCACGGTGTGAAAAAGGATAATAATAAGTACTTCTGCGGCTAATACGTAGTGGCTGGGTTTGGTTTTCATAGTTAGGATCTTAACATTTTACTGCTAAGTGTATAAGGGTTTTCTACTAACGGTAAATTTCTCTCAATATTTCGAAAATTGCAAGCATAATGGCTTCCAATTAGAGAGTTAAAATGCAACTAACTGATTATCAATCTGCCTTTTAGTCCTGCCCTATTTTCTGAAAGCTGGCTACCAGTCCTTTGATCAATGATGAGCTAAAACCCTGATGTTCCATTTCATTTAGCCCCGCGATGGTACAACCCTTAGGGGTAGTCACTTTGTCAATCTCCTGTTCAGGATGGGTTTGCTTTTTTAAAAGAAGTTCGGCAGCTCCTTTAACTGTTTGTGCGGCAATCAGGCTCGCTGTTGCGGCATCAAAACCGATTTCAATTCCACCCTGGATATTTGCCCTGATGTAACGCATGGCAAATGCTGTTCCGCACGCACCCAGCACAGTGGCGGCATCCATTAGTTTTTCATCAATTTTTACTGCACTTCCAAGCTGGTTAAAAATCTCCAGTATTTCCTGGAACTGATCCGGGCCCACATCTTTTGTCGCAAGGCAGGTCATGCTTTCTCTTATTGCAATGGCCGTATTTGGCATGGCCCTTACGATTGGAACCTGTTCAGGAACCAGGGTGGAAAGTTGTTGAATACTGACGCCTGTTACGACTGAAACAAGAATATGCTTTCCTTTCTTAAAACTGCTTTTCAATTTTGTAAGCACTTCATTTACCTGAAATGGTTTAACAGCCAGCATAATCAACCCGGCATAATTGAGTGCATCCTCATTATTTGCGCTGACCATAACACCCTTTCTTTCTAAAGAATGCAGTTGATCCACCGAACGCCGGGTGATAAGAATGTGGCCTGGATTGATAAATCCACTTTGAATCAACCCTTCGGCGATAGCCATCCCAAGATTTCCGCCACCGATGATTCCGATTTTATTGATCATTCTTTAATAATAGTTATTTGGTAAAAGATATTTTGAAACATAATCCGCAACTCCGTCTTCCAGCGAATAAAATGGTTCTGAATAACCAGCTTTTTTTAATTTCTCCATTCCGGCTTCTGTAAAATACTGATATTTATCCCTAATGTCTTCGGGCATATCAATATAAAGAATTTTCACTGGTTCTCCTGCACCATTGAACGTTGCCCGAACCAGGTCTTCAAAAGTCCGTGCCTTACCAGTACCCAGGTTATATAACCCACTACCGGTGTTTCTCTTATAATTTTCCATAAACCAGTAACAGACTTTCAGAATATCTTTTACATAAATAAAATCCCGCAGCTGCTGGCCGTCTTTAAAATCAGGGCGATGTGATTTAAAAAGCTTAACAACACCGCTCTGTTTAATTTGATTATATGCATGCCAGACGACACTCGCCATTCTTCCCTTATGATATTCATTGGGACCGTAAACATTGAAAAATTTCAGGCCTGCCCAAAATGGCGGATGGCTCTGCTGTAGTATTGCCCATTTATCAAATTCATTTTTTGAAATGCCATATGCGTTTAATGGTTCCAATTTGAATGGCAACTTATGGTCGTCGCTGTATCCCAGAGAACCGGAACCATAGGTGGCAGCTGAAGAAGCGTAAACCAACGGGATTTGTTTAATCATACAATAGTCCCATACTCGCTGGGAATATTCAAGATTTAACCGTTCATGAACTGCGTAATCAAATTCTGTTGTATCCGTTCTTGCTCCCAGGTGAAAAAAAAATCCAATATCAGGTTTGTGAATTTCCAGCCATTGAAATAAATCATCACGTTCTATCCGGTGACTGAATTTTTTCCCTTTGAGATTATTTACTTTATCGAGACGGCTGAATTCATCGACAAGGATGAGATGTTCATATCCCTTTTCATTCAGAAAACCTGTGAAACAACTACCAATGAAACCAGCTGCCCCTGTTACAACGATGGTGGAAGTTTTGGTCATGCTTCAACTATTGACTTCATTTCTTTTTCAATGGCCGTTTCATATTCAAATTTCCATTCCCTGATATTTCCCCATTTCTCCCCTTCTACCTGAACAATGGATGTTGATACTTCGCCTAATTTTTCCAAAGGAATTCCTTCCATGGCATTTATGAATGCAGAAAGTTTTTCATTTTTTACCGACACCACCACACGGCTCTGGGATTCTCCAAACCAATACGCGTCCCGCCGGATAGACTTCTCCTGGGCATTGACGGAAAAACCGAGCTCCCTGTGAAAACCGCTCTCTGCTAGTGCCACAAACAAACCACCTTCTGCCACATCATGTGCAGATTCGACAAGTCCTTTTTGGATGCAGGCCAGTAATTTTTTCTGTAATATATATTCTTCATCCAGATCAAAATATGGAGCAGGACTATATTCAACATCATGCAATGCATGCAAATAAGCTGATGAATTGATATCGTTCCTTGATTTGCCAACAAGAAAAATCAGGTCTCCCGGATGTTTAAAAAACATAGTCATCTTCCGGCTGGTATCTTCCAATAATCCGACCATGCCAATGGTTGGTGTCGGATACACAGCACCTTCGGGATGCTGATTATAAAAGCTCACATTGCCACCTGTTACCGGTGTATCAAATTTCAGGCAGGCCGCTCCCATTCCCTTTACGGATTGTACAAACTGGTAATAAACTTCAGGATTGTAGGGATTGCCAAAGTTTAAACAATTGGTTACACCTAAAGGAATGGCGCCGGAACAAACCAGGTTACGTGAAGCTTCGGCCACGGCAATCATGGCTCCTTTATACGGATCTGCTAATACATAACGGCTATTGCAATCAGTAGTCATGGCAATGCCTTTCTTAGTTCCCAAAACACTGACGATGGCTGCATCGGAAGGCTCATTGGTTGAAGTATTTGCTGCCCCCACC
This sequence comes from Puia sp., assembly GCA_035485835.1. Lineage (GTDB taxonomy): Bacteria > Bacteroidota > Bacteroidia > Chitinophagales > Chitinophagaceae > Puia. The sequence continues at coordinate 2,347 of DATHNR010000536.1, read as the reverse complement.
GTGCTGTCGTACTGAACACTGATCCATCGCTTGGATGCGATCGATGGAAGTCTGATCAGCTCACCTGCGATTGCCCGAAGATTATCTGCCGGGGGCACCGAGTCCGGATCAAAAGATTTTATCTGCGAAAAATAAGATGGCTCATTGTAAACTCGCGTATACTGTGGTGCGCCACCTCCCAGCACCAGCTCTTCAGCCGGAATCACTGCTTCAAGTTTACCAAAATAGTAAAAACTCAATAATTTATCATCAGTAACTTCTCCTATATTGGAACAGGGCAGGTCCCATTTTTCAAATATATCCAGTACCTTTTTTTCTTTACCTTTTTCAACTACCATCAGCATACGTTCCTGGCTTTCGCTGAGTAATAATTCCCAGGCTTTCATTCCTGCTTGGCGGGTTGGAACTTTATCAAGATCAATATGCATTCCAACCTGACCCTTTGCACTCATTTCAGCAGTAGAACAAATAATACCAGCTGCACCCATATCCTGCATTCCAATGACAGCGCCCGTTTCGATCACTTCAAGACATGCTTCCAGTAATTTCTTTTCCTGGAATGGGTCTCCGACCTGAACGGCCGGCAGTTCCTGAACAGATTCTTTTGTGATATTGGCTGAAGCGAATGATGCTCCGCCTATTCCGTCCTTTCCTGTTGCACTGCCAACAAAGAAAACGGGATTTCCTTTTCCCTTTGCTGTAGCGGAAATGGTTTTCCCCTTTTTAACAATACCCACACTCATCGCATTTACCAATGGATTGGTATGATAACATTCGTCGAAATATATTTCACCGGCAACAGTTGGTACTCCAAAACAATTTCCATAATGACCAATTCCATGAACCACACCTGCCAGCAGATGCTGTGTTTGGGGATCGCTTAATTTTCCGAAACGAAGAGAATTCAATGATGCGATCGGACGTGCACCCATTGTGAAAATATCTCTGTGAATTCCACCGACACCTGTAGCCGCGCCCTGAAAAGGTTCTATGGCTGAGGGATGATTGTGTGATTCAATTTTAAAAACTACACCAAGCCCATCCCCGATATCCATCAGTCCCGCATTCTCTTCGCCTGCTTTAACCAGCATTTTTTCGCCGTCCCGTGGAAGGGTTTTCAGCCAGAGAATAGAATTCTTATAGCTGCAGTGCTCACTCCACATGGCACTGAATGCACAGAGCTCTGTAAAATTTGGTTTGCGGCCCAGTTTCTGACAAATCAGTTCAAACTCTTCCGATGTAAGCCTTAATTCTTCTGCAGTTTTGACGGTTATTTCCATATTCTTTGGGGAAACCGCAAAATTACGAAGGACACGTTAATCTATTTGATAATTTTAGAATCCATGAAGATCGCATTCATACACAATCACCAGGCGTTTTTGCCCGAACTCGCTGCATATCAATCTTTTTTCCAAATCCGAAACATTACATCCTGTATAGCTGAATATGGAGAAGAAGCGGCTTCCGGTGCAGACGTTTATTGGTACATGATGGGCTTTTTCCCCAGATCATTTCATAAAAAAAAACTGATCATACATGAGTACGCATCTGCTTCGGTTCCCCCTTACCGTAAGCTGAAAGATTATTTAAAAAGAAGGCTGACTCCACGGCCACATTTCAGACTTTTCCTTAATGAATATGTGCGGGATCAAATGAATATTCATGATGAAGTTCCATTCAGTTATCGTGATATGGGTATTGGCGATGTTTTTTTTCAATCCGGAGAAGCAACAACTGGGGAATATGATTTCATCTATATGGGGAATCTTTCTTCAGAAAGAAAATTAGCAGAACTTTTACAGGTATTTGATCAGGGTGCCCTAAAAAAGAATTCCATATTAATGCTGGGAGATGATAAAGACAACCTGGCAAAATCTTTTAAACATTGTTCAAATATTCATTTTAAAGAACCTGTTCCCTGGGAAGAAGTGCCCCGGCATCTGAGAAAAGCCAGGTATGCCATTAATTATATACCTGACGAAGAACCATTTAATGCGCAGACTTCAACCAAATTCCTGGAATACGCTGCCATGAAAATTCCAGTCATCAGCACCCATTATTTCTGGATTTCTGAATTCAGGGAAAGGTATGGCGGTAATTATTTTTTGTTGAAGAAAGATCTTACGAATATGACCTGGGACCGGATTACACGATTTCCATTTGAATTTCCGGACCTTCAAAGCTGGGGTTGGGAAGACAGAATTCTGGCATCCGGAATTCTGGATTTTTTGAGACAAGCGGGGAAACAAGCGTGAGAGTGTGAGAGTGTGAGAGTGTGGAACTTTCAACTTCACTCTCACACTCTCACACTCTCACACTCTCACACTTTCTAAAACGCGATCATATT
>DATHNR010000535.1:0-5947 GCA_035485835.1 Puia sp. | reverse complement strand
CCGCTACCTGCACTTCCAGCTCTTCAGAAAACAAATGCAATGCTTTGTCCACCTTTCTTTTTTCTGTGATATCCTCACAGGCCAGAAGGATTAATTGTTCCTCACTGCTATCCCGGAAAATGATACTTGCATTTAGAAGCATTGTACGTTCACCCGCGTCAGGAAGGTTAAGTGTTACTTCGTAATCCACGATGCTTGACTTTTCGGGAAGCACTTTTCCTAACATTTCACTCAGCTCCGGGATATTCCAGAGTTTATTTGACAAATCGAACAAATGTTTACCTTCTGTACCTTCGGCTGTGATATTAAATTTTGTGTAAAATGATTTATTGGCGCTCTTGATTTGTAAGTTTTTATTCAGGATCACCAGGGGCTCCCGGATTGTAGTAACGATGGATTCTGCATATAACCGCGAAAGATTTAATTGTTCATTGCGATCATACAGTTCCTGGTTCACAATGATTAGTTCTTCATTACTGGTTTGCGTTTCTTCTTTGACTGTTTCCAATTCTTCATTCAGGCTTTGCAGTTCTTCACTTCCTGAAAGCAGCTCTTCATTTGCGCTTTGTAGTTCTTCATTGGAAGCTTCCTGATCCTCTGTGACTCCTTTTATATCCTCACGAATCTGTGCCAGCTCCATTTGCAATTTCTGAATCCGGATCTTGTCTTCGCTAAGTGATGATAAAATTCCGGCCTTTTCATTCTTTGTTTGATAACCAGATGAATTGGATCGCAGGAAGTCCTCCCTGAAAAGAATTAAGAAATGAGGTTCAAGCGAATTAAGCAACGGAATAATTTCTATGGTAACAAGTTTCTCCTTTCCCATAAATTGAAAAGGGATATCTTCTTTCACCTCCGCCTTTTTACTGATCTTCGATTTATGCAATGCACTTCGCAATTCAAAAGCCAGCCCTTCACGGGCCATTTTAAGCACGTTCAGATTCGGCTTACCCGAAGAAGGTTCAAGCCAAATGCCGGTTGCTCCCCGGAATTGTACGATGTCCAGTTCTTTATTCACGATTACTCCGGGAGGCGAAAATTTGGATATCAGTATCTCATCTGCATTTTTTTGGAAGTCGTCTTTACTGATCTCAATTCTCGCAGATTCAAATTTTCCTTCCTTAAAAACTTCTTGTTTTCGTTCTGAAATCTCATGCAGGAATCTTGCTTTTACATCTTTCCTGGAATAAATTTTACTATTCTTGTCAACAGCATTAAACAGATCAGCCGCCGGGCTGGTGGTTTCTGATTTACCCAATAATAAGAAGCCACTCCCATTAAGTGAATAATGAAAAGTTGTCAGCGCTTTTTTTTGCAAATTAGGCTCCATATAAATAAGCGAGTTGCGACAACTTATCAAATCTATTCTCGCAAAGGGAGGATCTTTGAGAAAATTATGATATGCAAATACACAGATATCCCGAATAGATTTGTTTAATAGAAATCCCCCTTCCTTATTTGAAAAGAACTTTTGCAAACGGGAAGCAGACAATCCCGCAACTTCATTTTTCTTATAAATTCCGGTTCTGGCCTTGGCAATGGCTATTTCGGAAATATCTGTTGCAAACACCTGTATTTTATTTGCAGCGAAGCGTTCACCAAGATATTCATGCAAACACATAACGATGGAATAAGCTTCTTCTCCGGTAGAACAGCCGGCAACCCAAAAGCGCAGGGGTTCATTTGTCGGTCTGTCTTTGAAAAGAGCCGGAAATATTATATCGCTTAAATTTTCAAATATTTTTTGATCACGAAAGAAATCGGTTACCGGAATAAGTAAATCCTGGTATAAAATATCCAATTCGGAATTGTTCTGTTTTAGATGATTCAGGTATTCATCCATTCCTCCTTTATTGCTTAATGCAATTCTCCTGTTAATTCGACGGTGAATTGTTGTTTGCTTATAATAAGTAAAGTCTATACCCTTACGCGTCCTTAGAAGAGAAAGAATTTGTTTTAAACCTTCTTCTTCCAGTTGTTGTATATCTTTTGGTGAATCGGGTGAGGCGGTTTTTAACGTGTTATTTAAAGACAATAATTTCCCGGGGATCTTTTCAGGAGATAATATATAATCCACTACGTTCGCATCAATGGCACTTTGTGGCATCCCATCGTAAGCAGCAGATTGGACTTCCTGTGCAAAAGTAATTCCTCCGTGATCCTTGATGGCTTTCAAACCAAGTGTTCCATCGTTTGCAGTTCCTGATAACACTACGCCGATCGCATGACTCTGGTGGACTTCCGCCAGGGAAGAGAAGAAAATATCGATCGGCATGTTCCGATGACTTTTGGGAAGCCTGTCACTTAATTTGAGAACGCCATCTGTTGCCGTTAGTAACTTATTGGATGGAATAATATAGATATGATCTGCAACTACCTCGATATTATCTGTTATCTCCTGTACCGGTATGGTTGTGACTCTTTGAAGAAGATCTGCTAAAATACTTTCATGCGCAGGATCCAGGTGCTGTACCAGTATATAAGCCATCCCTGAATTTTCAGGAATGGCTTTCAATAATTTTTTAAATGCGTCCAATCCCCCTGCTGATGCGCCAATGCCAACAACCGGAAAAAGATTTGACGATTTTATTTTTATTTTATCCTTATTTGCTGTAGACATTTTAATTGCATTCCTGAAACCGGAATAAGCCTTTCGAAGAAGAGAATACTAAAGGTACTTAAGATTTACAGGTGTTCCTCATCATTTGCCATGACTCATTATCAGGTGTAAGTGAAAACCCTTATAAGCCTATGTTTTATGCTGTAAATCCATCAATTATCGAAATAAAAGCTTAGCTTAATAGGGATTATTTTATATGCATTCAACAATTGAGGAACAACAGGAAAGAAGCGTGGCAATAAAATTGCTTATGAAGAAATGGGTCAAAAAACATGAAGTAAAATCAAAACATGAAATAAAATCTAAAAAGCTATTAAAATCTGATAAATCTCCAATACCTGCTAAAAGAAAATGAAAAAACCTTGTCTAAATATGCAATTCTATCAGATCAGGAAATATTCAGATGGTAAGCTTCCATCATTATTATGTTGAATATTTTCTACCATTTTAGCGATCCATGCTAAAATCCTTTTAATCTGATCCTCCAATTCATTCTTATTTTTTTATGAAGAGAAGCGATAATAAACTGGTTTATATAGTGGATGATGATCCCGATGACCGGCAGATCATTCTGGATGCCTTCCTTGAAAATAAATACCAGGGGGATTATGCATTTATTGAATCAGGAGATCAACTCCTTGAAAACCTCAAGGATCCCGACACTCTGTTTCCGTCATTAATTATGCTGGATCTGAATCTGCCTGGTATAATCGGACTTCATGTACTGCAGGAAATCAGGCGTGAAAAGCAATATAGCCATATACCCATTATTATTCTGACTACTTCTTCCCTTCATATGGACCGAAAACTGGCTTACGAATACGGTACCAATTGTTTTCTGAGAAAACCTAATTCCTTTCAATATCTGGTTTCTCTTATGGATGCCATCATTAGATTATGGCTTATCGATAATGATCTCTGATAAACGTTCAAAAAACAAAAGCCTCCGTTAACCGAAGGCTTTATCAACTTATTGTCGGGACGACTGGATTCGAACCAGCGGCCTCTTGCACCCCATGCAAACGCGCTACCGGGCTGCGCTACGTCCCGAGACTAAAGTAAATTATTGTCACTCAAATATCTCCCTTCATAGTACTTTTTTAAAGACGAACTATAAAGTACATAGACGTAGAACATATCTTCAAATTAGCGGCCTTCCCGCCTCCGGCGGGACGCGCTACCGGGCTGCGCTACGTCCCGAAACTAAAATCAACCGTCAACCGTCAAAAGGGCTGCAATTTAAGATAAAAAATTCTAGCCCGAAAATGAATTCATTCCTATACCGTATCTTCGCGCAATTCCTTCTAGATGAAGCTTCTAATTAAACAGGCTTGCATTACTGACCCGCTCTCTTCCCATAACGGAACCATTCAGGATATTTTAATCGAAAAAGGTGCAATCCGCGAAATTGGTCCTTCAATTTCAGAAAAGACAGACCAGGTTATTGAACTAAAAGGCCTTCAGATAAGTCCCGGGTGGGTGGATATTTTTTCAAACTTTGCCGACCCGGGTTATGAATTCAAAGAAACGCTGCAGACAGGCTCTGCAGCAGCTGCGGCCGGCGGTTTCACCGATGTTTTTCTCATCCCGAATACACAACCCATTACAGATAATAAATCGCAGGTTGAATACCTTCGTCAGCGATCTTCTGATTTGCCGGTTTCCATCTGGCCCATCGGAGCCATCACAAAAAGTCTCGACGGAAAACACCTCGCTGAAATGTATGATATGCAAAACAGCGGTGCTGTTGCTTTCTCTGACGGACTAAATCCTGTGCAGTCATCCGGTGTATTGGTGAAGGCCCTGCAATATGTGAAGGCTTTTCATGGGGTAGTCATTCAAATCCCTGACGACACAAGCATATCTCCCAACGGTCTGATGCATGAGGGTGTTATTTCAACGCAGCTCGGTTTGCCTGGCAAACCAATGATGTCAGAAGAACTTATTATTGCGCGGGATATTAAACTGGCCAGGTATACCCAGTCACGCATCCATTTTACCGGCGTCACTTCTCCCAAATCCATTGATTATATTCGTCGCGGTAAAGATTCCGGTCTGGATATCAGCTGCTCGGTTACACCCTACCATCTATTCTTCAACGACGAAGCGCTGCTTACATATGATACAAATCTGAAAGTATACCCTCCGATTCGCTCCAGGGCAATTGCATCGAAACTAAAAGAAGCCGTGCTTGACGGCACCATCGATTGCATCGCATCACATCATCTGCCTCATGAATACGACAGCAAAGTTTTGGAATTCGAATATGCTAAATATGGAATGGCAGGACTTGAAACTGCTTACGCTGTAATACAAACATTATTCCCGGATTTGGCGCCAGAAAAAATATATGCTTTGTTTGGAGGGAATGCCCGGAGAATATTTAAACTTAATCCGTCGACAATTGAAAAAGGAAGCAGTGGAAATATGACTTTATTTAATCCGGGCACCGAATGGGTATTTGATCTTGGTAAATCTGCATCTAAATCTAAAAATTCACCTTTTGGTGGAAAAACATTCAGGGGTAAAGCGATTGGCATCATATCAAAAGGAAAACTTCACTTGAATTCTGAACCAAAATAAAAACAGCCACATGAAAAAGAAATCAACAGATTTTATGGTCAAAGGAATCCTCCTTTCTTTGGTATTAATTGTCATAAACCTGATCGGTGGATTTGCACATCTTCAATTCGAAACCTGGTTTAAATGGTTTCCAACCATTATTCAGGTTGTTGTAATTATTATTTTTTGTATTCAATTTGGAAAGCAGCAAACGGACGGGGTTACATTCGGAAAGGTTTTTGGTTATGGCTTTAAAATTTCTTTGGTCATTTCCGTTCTGATGATTGTATACGCACTGCTTTCTTTGTTTGTTATTTTTCCGGAATTCACTGATCAGGCACTGCAACAGGCAAGAGCTGGTATGGAAGCAAAAGGAAATCTGACAGAGGATCAGATAGATAAGGGAATGGAAATAACGAAAAAATTTATGCAACCCATACCCATTGCCATCTTTGCATTTTTAGGCACGCTGTTCTTTGGTACGATTGGCTCTTTGTTAGGCGCTGCATTTACTAAAAAAAGCGAACCCGAACCGGAAATTTTCAAAGACAATCCATAGTATGTCCGATTTATCACCGTCATCAAAATATTCCATTCCACTGCGATTCGGACTGATTACCGGATTGGTTTATATGGTATTGCTTTTTTTCCGCTATAAATATTTCGCATCCAATCCGGTTCAATTTGGTCTGTCGGCTCTTGTAACTTACCTCGTTATTTTAATGTTGTATTTATTCACGGGAATCGCCAGAAGAAAAGAATTGG
>DATHNR010000534.1:0-6277 GCA_035485835.1 Puia sp. | reverse complement strand
CTCATTCTTTAATTGAATCAGTGATTTTGAAATCTGAAAAACAATATGTTCCACATATGTGCGCAAAGAATCCTGCACGGAAAGATTTGCATTGTTTATAATTGGAAAAATATCGTTCAGGCCGAATTCATTTGAAAGTGATTTTGGGTAATGCAATTGATAATAGGAAAGGCTATTTAATTTGTTGAGAAGGTTTTCATTTATCCTGCCTGCTGCTGCATGGGTTCCATTTTCATCAAATCCTTTTTCTAAACCGGAAGAAAGCAAATTCAGGATACGGTTCGCCGGGCATACATCGAATCCAATAAAAGATTCGCCATTGGCAGAGAGGTTTGCGATCCCTCCGATATTCAAAAAAAAATCAAATTCAGGGAAAAGAAGTTTTTCTCCTATGGGTACAATCGGTGCTCCCTGACCTCCCAGTGCTACATCAACACTCCTTAAATCAGTAATAGTCCGGATTCCTGTAACGGCAGCAATAGAGGCTCCGTCACCAAGCTGGGCTGTCATTCGTTGAGCCGGAATATGGAAAGAAGTATGACCGTGAGACGAGATCAGCTGAACCTGGTAAGACAAATTTCTTTCCTCCAGAAAATCATTTATGCAATTACCCAGATAATGCCCGTAAGATGTGTGAAGCAGAAGATAATCTTTCGCTGTTAGTCCACCGGAAGATGCCAGATCTTTCCGCCATTCCTGTGAATAAGGAATACAGGCGGTTTCCAGTATTTCAAACTCCCATTTACCTGCAGCTTCTTCAAAATGAACAAAAGCGATATCCAGTCCGTCAAGTGAACTTCCACTCATCAATCCGATCACATTATACTGCATAGGAAATGATTTTATGATTCAATCTTTTAATTTTAGTTTTAACGCCGACGGAATTCCGAATATCGGATTTTTAATTTTTATCTATGGTGATAAATCTGAGCCAGGAATACTCGATTCTCTGCGATTGGATTGCAGAAATAAGGGATCAGTCAGTCCAAACCGACCGTATGCGTTTTCGGCGAAACCTGGAAAGGATCGGGGAAATTGCAGGCTATGAAATCAGCCGCAATCTGGCATATGAAGAATTGGAAATTCAAACGCCTTTGGGTATTTCCAATTCAAAAATGCTCAAAAATCAGCCGGTACTGGCGACTATTCTTCGGGCGGGCCTGCCGTTGCATCAGGGACTTCTGAATGTATTTGATAAAGCAGACAATGCCTTTATTTCCGCTTACCGGAAACATGACCGGGACGGTTCTTTTGAAATCAGCATGAGCTATATCACCAGTCCCGAACTTGATAACCGGGTTTTGATCATTTCGGATCCCATGCTGGCGACTGGTTCTTCGATGGTCAAGACCATTCAACAATTGCGTAGCGAAGGCAACCCTGCTGAGATCCATATCGTTACAGCTATAGCCTGTACCGTCGGAATCGAGTATTTGCGCCGTGCTTTGCCAGCCTGTAAAATCTGGTGTGGTGCGATAGACGACGAACTGACTGCTAAAGGATATATCGTTCCGGGTCTTGGAGATGCCGGAGACCTTTCGTTCGGCAATAAGACCCAGCTTTAAACCAGGGACCGAATGCTTCCTTGTTTCAGTAATTTTGTTTATTTTCAACGCTCGTCGAGATGACCTTCTTTCCTTTAAATCCATTATCCTTGTCCGGAATAACCCCCAGTTGTTAGCTGATAACAATGTCCGGCTTACCAAGAACTGCAAACCGGTCGTAATCAAAGGATGGTGCTTATGAGAAGAATTATTTACGTCCTGTTTTGTGTTACTTACTTTTTCCCAGGCATATCCCGGGCACAGGATCCTGCATTTTCACAATTTTTTGCTTCGCCTCTTACGTTAAATCCGGCGCTGACCGGAAAATTCAATGGTGCCCTTCGGGTAGCCGGCAATTACCGCAATCAATGGCCCCAGATCAATAATGCCTATATAACTTCTACAATTTCAGTGGATGGAAATATAATGGCAAACAAGATTACCAATGGTGATGCATGGGGAGTAGGTCTGATGACCATGACCGATAAAACCGCCGATGGTATTCTAACCAGCAATTACGTTGCTGTTTCAACTTCTTACCAGAAAGCACTCGATGAGAACGGCTGGAATCAGATCGGCATCGGGTTTCAGGGATCCTATGCCAATAAAAGACTCGATGGTACCAGGCTTAATTTTGAAGATCAGCTGGATCAGCAGGGAGGCTGGACCTTACCAAGTTCAGAGCTGGTTAGTGGACACCAGGTTAACCTGAGTTATTTTGACCTTAATGTGGGTGTTCTTTACAATGGATCTACGGATGGGAATAATAACTATTATTTAGGCGCGTCTGCTTACCATATCCTTCAGCCAACTGAATCTTTTTCCGGAGATAATTTATACACTTTACATCCAAGATTCACCCTTCACGGCGGTTATTCATTCCCGTTATCTGATGTGAATAATAATAATTTTATTCATTTGAGTGGTTTATACAGCAGGCAGTCGAATGCAGTGGATGCAATGATCGGAGGAACCTGGTCGTATAATATAAATAGCGATGAGCCAGCTGCCAGCCCAATCAACCTTTACCTGGGCGTATGGACACGCTTCAGCAATCTGACTGATGCTATCATTCCTTATGTTGGGCTTGATGTAGGTTCATTCACTATCGGTATGACTTACGACGTGAATGTTTCTTCACTGAAATCGGCATCTGAAAGTCAGGGTGGATTTGAAATTTCTCTCATCTACATCAAGAAATACGCTGACGGTAGAAAATCAATTCCCTGTCCTAAGTTTTAGGATTTTTTTGCACTCACATAAGGATTACCCTTTACGATAAACCGGTAAGGCAGATCGGCATCTTCTCTTGCACCGTCTACCCCGATACGTTTGGTAACTATGATCTCATTTTTTTTATATCGCAGCCCATCATCTGCAATAAAAATTTCTTTGGAAAATACGTTCCCACCGGAATGGATCTTGTTCATTCCCATGGCGACTGAGAGATTTCCCGGCCCTTTTGTAATGGAAATATCTCCGGGAAGTTTGCTTGTCCGTTCCAGCATATGCTCAACTCCTTCCATAGGTTCGAGAGCGCGGATCAGGACGCCGTGCGGAATACCTTTTTTATTTGTGATTACATTGAAGAGATGATGCAACCCATAACTGATATAAATGTATATAGTTCCCGGTTCTCCATATAAATGCTCGGAACGCGCTGTACGTCTTCCCCCGAACGCATGACTTGCCCTGTCTCCAACCCCCGCATAAGCTTCTGTTTCGACTATTCTTCCTGAACTGCGAACGCCATCCAGTTGTGTAATCAGTATTTTCCCCAAGAGGTCTCTGGCTACCTGTAGAACATTTTTACGATCGTAAAAGGACTTATCCAGTAATTTCAGTTTACCCGTCATATACAAATGCTTAAAATCTAAATTAGTGTTATATTGAACGCCGTTAAAAAATTGCTTTGCTAAAAGAAATTGTTATTGCTATCCAGGCCTATCGAAAGGCACATGTATTCATTGGTAAACATAAGTTATGGAAGTGGATACTGATCCCTGGATTGGCATATATGATCCTGTTTACTATCGGGCTTTACTTTTTCTGGATTTCGGCTGATACAGCGGTTTCACACCTCAGTAAGATTACTGGTGTGGATATGTGGTTTCATCACCAGCACAGTGCTGCCTGGAGTTTTATCCTGATCATGGTGGGTATCATGGTGAGGCTCATCATGATGTTCTTTTATTTTTCGCTATTTAAATATTTATTTCTCATCCTTGGCAGCCCGGTATTTTCCTATCTGAGTGAAAAAACAGAATCTATCATTGAGGGAAAGGAATTTGTGTTCAATTCCTCTGTTTTTTTTCATGATATGAGGCGGGGAATAAATCTTGCTTTCCGGAATTTCTTCTGGCAAACCATTTATACTATTTTTATTCTTCTCTTATCTTTAATTCCGCTTGTTGGATCTATTGCACCCGTAATCTCCGGCCTTGTTGAATGTTATTTTTATGGATTCTCCATGCTTGATTACAGCTGTGAACGCCATAATTTATCACCTTCGGCCAGTATACAATTTATCAGTCAGCGGCGTGGATTGGCCATTGGTAATGGATTGGTTTTTTATCTGATGCATTTCATACCATTTGTAGGCTGGGTTCTGGCTCCATCCTATGCTTTGGTAGCTGCTACGATCAGTCTTTATCATCAGAATATAGATTCATGAATAGTCAGGCAACCGTATATCTGATCCCCACTTTTCTTGATGAAGAAGGTATGGATGCCTTACCTGCCTATTTGTTAAATGCAGTAAAATCTTCTGAAATTTTTTTTGTAGAGAATGAACGCAGTGCGAGGCGCTTTTTAAAAAAACTCTGGAAAGAAATGGACATCGGTTCATATAAGTGGGTAGTGATCCATAAAGCCGAAGATTCAGTAAAAGGGGAATTCCTGCAGCAAATAAAGGAGGGGAAAACGATCGCCATACTGAGTGAAGCGGGTTGTCCGGCTATCGCAGATCCCGGACAAATACTGGTAGCTGCAGCACAGGAGTCAGGTGCGTTGATAAAACCATTGGTTGGTCCGAGTTCGATTCTGCTGGCATTGATGGCAAGTGGCATGAATGGTCAGCATTTTCAATTTCATGGATATCTGCCGATTGAAACTTCAGAAAAAAACCGGAGCATCCGGGAACTTGAATCTGTTTCGAGGAAGGAAGGCTCGGCCCAGATTTTTATTGAAACACCTTACAGGAATCTTTCCCTCCTCGATAGCATATTAAAAAACTGCAGTGACGGTACACGTTTATGCATCGCCGTTAGCCTTACCGGAAAATCCGAGTCTGTTCAAACAAAAACCATTGAAGCCTGGCGAAAGGCGATACCTGATATCAATAAGAAGCCGGCTATTTTTATATTGCAAGCTTAGGAAAGTATGGGAGTATGGGAATTAGAAACTTCAACACTGAATCTAATTGTGTTCATTAAAAAATAAAAAAATAAGAGTTGTCAGTTTGGGACTTTAAAATGGTTTCCTCACTCCCATACTCCCATACTCCCATACTTGCCTAAGGGGTATACGGTGTCGGCAGTATCCTGGAATCACGCATGGAGTAAACACTGTCTACTATGAATTCAGAAATGCCGCGCCAGGGAAGTGCGCCCTTATATTCTTTATAATGAAGTTCAAATTCTTTTCCGCTATTGGTCATAAGTTGATTAGCTACTGATTCGCTTACAACAGAGAAGCGGAATTCATTTGATTGAACGGAACCAGGGACTCCTCCTTGTAATCCTGCCTGTATTAATTTGCCCTCGTAAGTTTTAAATAAATAACCTTTTTTGGTGAAATTATTCAGCTGTCCTGCTTTCACACCTTCTCCGAACACCCAAAAAAAATGGAAAAAGAACCATCCACCTCCTCCGACTAAAACGACGAGTAAAAAATAAGTTAGAAATTTTTTCATGTCTGTAAATTTATAATCCGTATTTATCAACCAGGTAGATCAGGGCGGCCATATTAACTGCCCCCAGTTCCAGTTCTCTTTTATTTACATTTTCAAATACATCGTTTCCTGCGTGATGATAATCGAAATAACGTTGCGAATCCGGAATTAGTTCTGCTGCCAGAGCACCGGTAGAATCATTTAATGGATCCACATCTGCGCCGGCACCATTCAGTATAAAAGATGTTACGCCATAAGGTGCGAATAAAGGCAGCTCTTTCCTGATCAGGGCGACCTGGGATTCATTTCCTTTGAAACTGAATTCCCTTGGAGTAAATCCACCTGCATCACTTTCCAGTGCAAATATATGTTTCTCATTTTTCAATTTAGCTTCCGAACTATATGCACTGGCACCTCTGCCGCCATTTTCTTCATCCGTAAATAAAACTATCCTTATCGTATGTTTAGGTTTATATCCAACTGCTATTAGTGCCCTTAATACTTCAATAGAGTGGACACACCCTGCCCCATCATCCTGTGCTCCTTCGGCAGGATCCCAGGAATCCAGATGACCACCAACCGTAATAAACTGATCCGGAAATTCTGATCCTTTCCACTCACCTATCACATTATATCCAACCGTATCGGGTAATGTATGCGCATTGGTGGAAATAAAAAGTTGCAGGTCTTTCCTTGCAGATGCTGCGGCTGCCAGTTTATCTGCATCCTGTAATCCAACAGCAAGGATGGGTATTTTAGGAAATGAATCATTATAAATCATTGCTCCCGTATGCGGGAAATTATCGGTTGAACTACTCATGGACCGGACCAGGGCACCTAC
>DATHNR010000533.1:0-12493 GCA_035485835.1 Puia sp. | reverse complement strand
CATATAATGGCCGAAAATTCAAAGGGATTGTAACGCAAATCGCCAGCAGTATTGTCTCAACGGCAACCACTTCCAGTAGTACAACCAATGATGTAACAAATTATAAGGTGCATATCCGTCTGGATCCTGCTACCTATAAAGATCTGACAGATAATAAAAGACCAAAGAGCCTGGTATTTCGACCCGGAATGACAGCCAGTGCCGATATTCAGACGAAAACACATTCAGATGTTCTGTCCGTGCCGATTAATGCAGTGACAACCAGAGAGAAAACCGCCGGCAGCCAGGCAGCATCAAAAGATAAAAAACCCGTTGAAGATCAAAACGGAGATGTGAAACAGGTTACATCCAGCGGTGATCTGGATGAAGTAGTTTTCCTATTGCAACCGGATAAAACTGTTAAACAGGTAACTGTTAAAACAGATATCCAGGATGTAAATAATATTGAAATTGTGAATGGTCTTAAACTGGGAGATGAAGTTGTTACAGGACCTTATGGAACCGTGAGTAAAATATTAAACAATGGAACGAAAGTAACAGTAACCGATAAAGACAAATTATTCGAAACGAAGAAATGATCCGGAACTGGGGTTTTATTCACCGAAATTCAGGATTCAATGCGATTTGGAATCATTGGAAGCGGAAGCTGGGGTACTGCGCTTGTCAAAATCCTGACCGACAATCAGCAATCGCTTAACTGGTGGATCAGGAATCCCGGAGTAATTGATCATATCAGGAAAAAGGGCCATAATCCTCAATATTTAAGTTCTGTTTATTTTGATATCAGCCGGCTTCATCTGACCAACGATCTCGAAAAGCTGATTCGGGATTCGAGTTGTCTTATTATTGCAGTCCCCTCTGCTTATATTGAACAAATATTCGATCCCCTGCCGCCTGAAATATTTGTAGGGAAACAAATTCTCTCTGCAGTTAAAGGAATTCTCCCGGGTAAAAATTTATTATTGAATGATTACCTGAAACAACAATTTCAATTTGATCCGGAAGGCTATTTTACGGTTATGGGGCCCTGCCATGCTGAAGAAATTGCAGCCGAAAAATTATCTTATCTGACTTTTTCGGGTCTTTCTGAAACATCCGCCGGGGAACTGGCGTCTTATTTTACCACAGACTATCTGAACACGATAACCAACAATGATATTTATGGTGTTCAGTATGCAGCAGTTCTGAAGAATATTTATGCGCTGGGTGCAGGAATTGCACATGGACTGGAATATGGTGATAATTTTCTCAGCGTGTTTATAGCCAACTGTGCGGATGAAATGGCCGGGTTTCTTTTAAAAGCGGGGATTCGGCATATGGAAGTTGGCATCCATGATGCAACAAATTCCGTACTTGAGAAAAAGACTGCGAATTATGCCGCATCCGTGTACCTGGGAGACCTGCTCGTTACCTGTTATTCTTTATTCAGCAGGAACCGGACTTTCGGGAATATGATCGGGAAAGGATATTCGGTTAATGCTGCAAAATTGGAGCTGAACATGGTTGCAGAAGGTTATAACGGCAGTAATTGCCTTTACCGTATTAATCAGCAACTAAAAGCAGATATGCCGATAGCCGATATTATTTATAAGGTTCTTTGGGAAAATGTTAATGTTCGGGAAGCATTTAAACGAATAGAAGGTTTACTGGTCTGATTTTTTAACGATTAATGTAATATGACACCGCTTTCATACCAGGGTTTTGGATTTACGGCCATCCTCGTGATGGTTGCGATTCTTTCAGTAAGTCAGTTGATTAAGTATCTGAAGGACAGATTTCTTAACCACACTAAGGATGAAACGGTACATGCCAAACGCTCAACGCCGAACGCTTAACGCTCAACGCCGAACGCTCAACGCTCAACGCGAAAGGCTCTTCTTCTGTTAACTGCCTCCTGCCTACTATTAACCTAATCAAAGAAAAGGGATGAAGCGATCCCATCTGCGAAAAGTTTTCCACTATTCGTGAGTACAAGTTTCTCCTTTTTACGTTCTATTTTTTCAGATTCGATGTATTTCCTGGCACTATTTTCCAATGATAGGCTTTTTTCATATCCAAATTGTTTTGAAACTTTTTGCAGATCCAATCCTTCCATCGTTCGCAGAGAAGTCATGATATATTCATTCAGAAGGTCCCTGGGCAGGAGATTTTCTGATTCCATATTAAGCTTACCTTCCCTAAGGGACTTTATATAAATTGCGTTATTGGAAATATTCCATTGCCGGCTGGCACCGTCAAATGAATGGGCAGCAGGTCCGAGACCCAGGTATTTTTTTGAATGCCAGTAAGAACTATTATGTCTGCTCCTCCTTCCCGGTTTTGAAAAACTTGATATTTCATAATGTTCAAATCCGGCAGCCTCCAGTAATCGTATTCCTGTTAAAAACTGACGTGCCTGTTTTTCAGGTTGTACATCGGCAGTTTTTTTCATTTGAATCATTTTATATAGTGCTGTTTTAGGTTCAACCGTTAACGCATAACAGGAAATATGTGGTGGATTCAGAGAAATTGCTCTTCCAAGATTTTCATTCCATTTTTCATCCGTTAACCCCGGCAAGCCATAAATCAGATCCAGACTAAAATTTTCAAATCCGGCAGTAATTACATTTTCAAGGGCTTCAATGGCCTGTTGTACATCATGAGCCCGGTTCATCCAGATAAGATCATCATTAAAAAAAGACTGGACTCCGATACTTAATCTGTTAATCCCGGATTCTCTCCAGGACTTTAAGTTGTACGGAGTCATATCATCCGGATTGGATTCAAGGCTGATTTCAGGATCAGGGCTGATTGAGAAATTCCTATAAATCGAATTGAGTATGTCCCGGATTGCTGGTAGTGGGAGAAGAGATGGAGTACCTCCGCCAAAATAAATCGTTTCGATCGGTTCATTGGCTAAATAAGTTCTCCGCAATTCAATTTCTTTCAATAAAGCGTCAGTAAAATCGTTCTGCAACGCAGGGTTGGTAGAGAAATGAAAATTACAATAATTACAGGCCTGTTTACAAAATGGAACATGAATATAAATGCCTGCCATAGGATTGGCTAATTTTATGGAATTACGAATGCTTTTGAGAGAATGGCAAAATTAAGATTATATGGCTTCATCCCCTTTTTGTTGCTTGCATCCGTCCGGCCTGCGCATGCGCAATACGCTCTGCATGTAAAGCTCAATTCACCCGACTCCATTCTAAAGGCTCCGGCCCTCGGTATTCCGGCTTCATTTAAAGACAGGGCAGGTTGTACGGAATATATATACAAACTCACTGATCTGCTTAGAAATAAGGGATTTACTTCTGCTTCCATAGATAGTGTGAAATTCGATTCCGCATCCGCCTTTCTTCGTCTTTACATTGGCGAACGCTTTACCTGGTCGAAAATCAGAACGAAGCCGGCAGATATGCAATTGCTGGAGGCCGCCGGTTGGGATTCAAAAAAGCTATCAGGCAAACCGGCAACTCCTGATCTTTTTCAAACCGAAGAACTGCAGCTGCTCAATTACATGGAAGATAACGGATATCCATTTGCTAAAATCTCTCTGGATAGTGTTGAGATGGACAATGGAGGTATCAGTGCTGTGCTGAATATTGAAAAGGGACCCTTGTATAAGATTGACAGTATCCGGATTATCGGCGCTGCAAAAATTTCTGTTGATTTCATGGAGAGATACCTTGGTATTCCGGAAGGAAGTATTTACAGAAAAGACAGGTTATTAATGATCAGCAAGCGCATTCTGGAACTTCCATTTGTGCAGGAAGAAAGACCCTGGAGTGTGAATATGCTCGGTACGGGTTCTATATTAAATTTATATCTGAAGCCTAAAAAAAGCAGTCAAGTTGATGTGCTCGTCGGTTTATTACCCAATAATGATCAGCTGCAAAGCGGTAAATTGCTGGTTACGGGTCAGGCAACTGTAGTACTCAGGAATCCTTTTGGGAACGGCGAAAGTCTTGGCCTCGACTGGCAGCAATTGCAACAGCAGTCACCGCGCCTCAATGTGAATTTCCAGCAGCCCTACATGTTTCATTCACCTTATGGAGCAAGTCTGGCCTTTTCATTATACAAGAAAGATTCTTCCTATATAAATACAGACGGGTTGCTGGGAATACAGTTTAATTCATCAACGAATAAGAAGGGATCTATTTTTATTGAAACCACGGGATGTACAGTTTTGACAATTGATACTACACAAATTATTGCAACCCGGCAATTGCCTGAAGTAGCAGATGTGAGTTCGCTTAGCCTGGGAGTCACTTATGATTTCAACAATACCAATTACAGGTATAATGCCATTCGTGGAAATGAACTTTATTTTATCGGTTCAGCCGGTACGAAAAAGCTGAATAGAAATAGCGAGATCACAAAACTTAAAGATGTAAACGATACTTCTTTCGATTTTAGTACTCTTTATGACACCGCTTTAACCTCAACCTATCAGTTTCGGTTGAATTTTTCAGGAGCGCATTATTTCCCGCTAAGTCGTGCTTCCACTATCCGCTTAGCTTTGAATGCAGCCTGGTATCAGAGTCCTAAGATTTACCGGAATGAATTGTTTCAGATTGGAGGCTACAAATTACTCAGAGGCTTTGATGAAGAAAGTATTCTGGCTTCTGAATACACGGTTGGAAGTATTGAATATCGTTACCTGATTGGTATGAATTCTTTTCTCTTTAGTTTTATCGATGGTGGTTGGGCGAAAAATGATGTACCAGGCTATGCAATCAACAACATTTATCTGGGAGTTGGGCTTGGATTGGCATTTGAAACCAAGGCCGGCATTTTCAACATGTCTTATGCAGTTGGGAAGGAGGGTGCCAGTCCTTTTGAATTCAGCCAGGCAAAGATCCATCTGGGTTATGTAAACTTTTTTTAAAAGATACGCGTTGAATCACAAACTTTGCGATTCTACGAACATATTGGAATATCAGGATTTTTTTATGTAACCATTAATCCCTTGACAAAACGAGCTGTACTGTTTTTCTTTATTTTATTTCAGTTTAACCTGATCAGGGCGCAGTCGACTTCCGATTCAAGCAGGCATGTTGATACATCATCTTCAACACCGTTATCTTCTGATACGACAATTAAAAAGCCAGTTATCAGAAAGCCGGTCAAAACGGTTATTGATACAGTTATTTTTTATCGTACCGACTCAATCCGTTTCAGCGAACGAAAACCAATGGATTTCAGTCATTTACCTACTGATGAGACGGGTCTATTGAAAACGCAGCCCTTTTTCAACTTTACCGGCAGTCCGTTACATGTACGAAGTGAAAAATATGAGCCGGAATCCTTCGAAGGGATGTTTTACTTTATGGTGGGGTTATTATTCTATTTTGCAATCGTCAAATTCTTTTTTGGTAAGTATCTGGCAAACTTAATGACCCTGTTTTTCAGAGCATCCATGCGACAACAACAACTCAGGGAGCAGGTTTTACAATCACCCTTTCCTTCCCTTTTACTAAATGTCCTTTTTGTATTTTCAGGAGGTTTATACGGCGCCTACCTGATGCGTTATTATCATTATGGATCACCGGACCGGTTTTGGATTCATTTTGAATATTGCGCCATCGTTCTGGCCCTTCTTTACCTTCTTAAATTTTTGATACTCAAGGTTATAGGATGGATTTTTAACTTGAATCGGACAGTGGATATCTACCTGTTTGTGGTATTCA
Organism: Puia sp.; assembly: GCA_035485835.1. GTDB lineage: Bacteria > Bacteroidota > Bacteroidia > Chitinophagales > Chitinophagaceae > Puia. The sequence goes on along the minus strand of DATHNR010000533.1, from coordinate 6,818 downwards.
TGACCAATAAAATCATAGGTTCTTTTTTACTTCCTTTTCTTGTACTGATTACTTTTTCAGGACCCCTGTTTACAGAAATCGGTATTACCCTCTCAATCATCATGGTTTGTTTATTTTACGTATATCGATTTATCGCATCTTATTCAGCCCTGTACAAAGAAATAAAAATCAGTGGTTTACACTTTATTCTTTATCTTTGCGCATTCGAAATAGCTCCTCTGCTATTGATTTACAAAGTGTTAGTTACTTATTTGGAAAAAGCTTATTAATTTTGCAAACGCATTTTTCTAATACTATTATACATTGATTAAAAACAGGGATAAAAAGGATATTGCCGAGATGTCAGAAATTGCAGTTAAAAAGATTTTAATCACACAACCCCGGCCGGAATCTGATAAGTCACCCTATTTTGAACTTGCCCGGCGACACGAAGTGGAAATGGCTTTTTTGCCCTTTATTCGGCTGGAAGGAATTCCTTCAAAAGATTTCAGACGCCAAAAAGTGGAGATCGGTGGTTACTCAGCAGTTATTTTCACCAGCCGTCATGCAATTGATCATTTCTTCCGAACGGCAGAAGAAATGAAGATTAATATTTCACAGGACACGAAATATTTCTGCATTACTGAAGCAGTGGCCTTATATCTGCAGAAATTTATTCTCTACCGTAAACGGAAAGTATTTTACGGTGCTGATGGTACGAATAAAAGTATGCTGGATGTGGTGAACAAGCATAAGGAGAATGAAAAATTTCTTTATCCGACTTCAGAATATCAGCAGGACAATGAAATTATAAACTGGCTCAAGAATAATCATTGTGAATTCGCCACGCCGTTTATGTATCGAACTATTAGCAATGATATTCGCGAATCATTTAGTCCGGATGCTTTTGATATCATTTGTTTTTTTACACCCAGCGGAGTAAAAAGTTTGTTCGACAACTTTCCGCATTTCAAACAGAATGGAACACTGATTGGTGCTTTCGGAACAAATACCAGTAAGGCTGCTGAAGATGCAGGGCTGGTTTTGGAAATCAAAGCGCCCGAACCTGCTGCACCTTCCATGGTGTCTGCTTTGGAGAAATACCTTGCCGCGAAAAAGAGACTATAACACAAGTGTGAGGGTGTGAGAGTGTGAGAGTGTGAGAACCTTTCTTTAAAAATTACGTTAAAGGCCTTGGGATTCCCGGGGCCTTTTTTAATATCAGGAACCATCTTAAAGGTCCAGGGTCATAATATGAAAGATATTGAACATTGTTCTGTTCGTATTTCGTTCGTATAACATTCGTAGTACGTTTGGGTGGATCCAAACCGTATACAAATGACTTACGAAGTACAAATGAACTACAAACGAATTTATAAGGAAATGCATAAGTCTGAAACTATAACAAGATCTCTTTCACAATTTCATTATTGTCGCATTGTTTAAAAACAGATTAGCAAACGAATCATCTCCATATCTTCTTCAACATTCCCATAATCCTGTTGACTGGTATCCGTGGGGAGATGAGGCCATTAAAAAAGCAAGGGATGAGGACAAGCCTATGCTGGTAAGTATTGGATATTCTGCCTGCCACTGGTGCCATGTTATGGAAAGGGAAAGCTTTGAAGATTCTGAAACGGCAGCAATCATGAACAGGCTATTTGTAAATATAAAAATCGACAGGGAGGAAAGACCCGACCTGGACCAAATATATATGGATGCTGTGCAGGCCATTGCTGGAAACGGAGGATGGCCTTTAAATGTTTTTCTTACGCCTGAAGGAAAACCATTTTACGGAGGTACATATTTCCCTCCTGTCAATATGCACAACCGGCCTTCCTGGAAATCTGTATTGCAAAGCATTTCAACCGCCTTTCATGAAAAAAGAACTGAAATTGAAGAACAGGCGAATAACCTTACCAATCACATAGCAAATACTGGTTTTGGAGTTGGAAATCCTGATATTTCCCAACAATTCCTGAAGCAGGATATTCAAACGATTTATGAGCAACTAATGAAAACTGCGGATCAGGTAAATGGCGGTTTTGGTCAGGCTCCTAAATTTCCCCAGACCTTCTCCATTCGATTTCTGCTCCAGTACTATTTTTATACCGGAACACAGAAAGCACTTGATCAGGCCTGTCTTTCCCTGGATAAAATGATTTATGGAGGTATTTATGATCAGGTTGGAGGAGGCTTTGCCAGATATTCAACTGATTCGGAATGGCTGGCACCGCATTTCGAAAAAATGCTCTACGATAATGCACTCCTCATAACGACCCTGAGTGAGGCTTTCCAATTAACCGGAAAACTCCAGTACAAAAATGTAATCAGGGAAACCATGGATTTTATCCAAAATGAGTTAATGTCCGAAAATGGAGGATTTTATGCTGCTCTGGATGCAGATTCTGAAGGGGAAGAGGGTAAATTCTATATATGGGGGAAAAATGAAATATCTGAGATTTTGGGTGAGGAATCCGAGGCTTTTTCCGAGTTTTATGATGTAACTGAGAAGGGAAACTGGGAAGGCAAAAACATTTTGAGGGTTAAGAATCCTGAGAAGCTGATTCCTGAAGAAAAGAAGCAGGATTGGAAGAAAAAATTATTGGCAGCCCGGAATCAGCGACCCCGACCTTTGCTGGATGATAAAATCCTTTCAGGTTGGAACGCCCTGATGATTACAGCCTGTTGTAAAGCTTTTTCTGCAACCGGAGAAGATAATTACCGCCAACTGGCTGTTGATGGAATGTCTTTCCTGGAAAGGAAAATGAAGGGGGAAGGCATATTTCATTTTTACCACAGCTATAAAGAAAAGTATGGTAGTATGGGAGTGTGGGAGTATGGGAGTGGGGGGAAAGCTACAATACCGGCTTTTCTGGATGACTATGCCTTTCTGATTGAAGCATATATTCAGTTGCAGGAAATTACAGGTGAAGCTTCATACCTGACCCGTGCAAAAGAGCTTTCAGACTGGGTTATAGAGCATTTCAGTGAGGAGGACACAGGGTATTTTTATTATACACATGACAACCAGGATGATGTAATTGTCAGGAAAAGGGAGGTTTATGATGGTGCCACTGCTTCAGGAAATTCAGTTATGTCCTCTAATTTATTGTACCTGGGGATTGTATTTGACATTGAAGAATGGAAACTCCGTTCGGCTGGGAGTGTTACCGGCTTAAAAGCACTGATTTTGCGGTATCCCGGATCTTTTGGAGTTTGGGCAACTCTCTTAAATGGCTTAACGTATCAATACTATGAAGTTGTGTTGGCGGGTTCAGTTTCTAAAGAAAAACATCTGGAATTTTTGAAGCTGGGCATACCAAATCGCGTTTTTCAACAATCCTCCGTTACCCATTCCGACCTTCCCCTTTTGAGAAATAAACCCGTTATGGGAATGTCGCAATTTTATCTTTGTAGAGATTATTCCTGTCAACAGCCTGTAACAGAAGTCGCTGAGTTATTCAGCCTCATAAAAAAGTCTTAAAAAACCCGCCAAAACGGGCAGAAATTACAATAAGGCGGACCTTTCCGCCGTTAATTAAACTATTGGCAAAACTTTGACTTGTAAAAAATAAATTTTATACTTGCGATGGAAGATATTCTTAGGAGATATTCCCAAAAGATTATTTTTGTCCAATACCCTTTAATAAAAATGAAAATGAAAAACCTGTCCATTCTGATTACCGTTGCCGCGGCCCTCGCCGTAACAGGTTGTAAATCCGGCAAATCCGGCAAAGGACTTCCAGATGATGGTCAATTGCACGGCGTTGCACCTGCCAGCAGGTACAATCTTAGTAAGCCACCAGGTATGGTTTATATACCACCTGGAACCTTTCACATGGGTCCCAGTGATGAAGACATCAATTACGCCTATACAGCCCGTAATAAACAAGTATCCATACAGGGTTTCTGGATGGATGCAACTGAAATTACCAATAATGAATACCGCCAGTTCGTAACATGGGTGCGCGATTCAATTGCAGCTACACTGATGCAATATGGTAAGGAAGTAGATGGCAAATTCACGATAGACTGGAAAAAAGCACAAACAATAAAATGGGGTGATAAAGCGACTACTGAAAAGATCGATCAGTTAATCCTTACTCCTGAAAACCGGATTTTCGGTAAAAAGGAACTGGATCCCCGCAAAATGATTTACCATTCTGAAACATTCGATTTGAAGCGTGCTGCTCAGAAAATTAATGAAGGTAAATCACGTTCTGAGTTTATTGTAAAGAAAGAAATCCCGATCTATCCGGATACACTGGTTTGGGTACGTGATTTTTCTTATTCTTATAATGAGCCAATGACCAAAAGATATTTCTCCCATCCTGCATTCGGGAATTATCCTGTAGTTGGTGTAAACTGGAATCAGGCTACCGCATTCTGCGAATGGAGAACTCAATATTTGAATTCATACCTCGATAAAACAAACAGAGCAAACGAAAGCCCTTTCCGTTTACCAACGGAAGCTGAGTGGGAATATGCTGCCCGTGGCGGTCGTTCACAATCTATGTTCCCCTGGGGTAACTATTACCTGAGAAACAAGAAAGGTTGTCTTCTGGCCAACTTTAAACCAGGTCGTGGTAATTATCCGGAAGATGGTGCATTCTATACAGCACGTGCAGATGCGTACTGGCCTAATGATTTTGGTCTGTATTGCATGGCTGGTAATGTAGCTGAGTGGACTTCATCTGTTTACTATGAAGGTGCATATAACTTCCAGCACGATATGAACCCTGACATTCGTTACAATGCAAAAGATTCTGATCCTCCACGTATGAAACGTAAAGTGATCCGTGGTGGTAGCTGGAAAGATGTGGGGTACTTCCTGCAAACCAGCACCAGAACTTACGAGTATCAGGATACTGCAAAATCATATATAGGTTTCCGTTGTGTGATTGATTTGCCAGCATCCATAGCCAAGAGATAGTTGATAATTATCAATTGAAATAAAATTTTTTAAAACAATCAGCGTTTTGATTCGACAAAGTCATCCGGAATTATTTTCCGAGACCCTTACAACACCTATTAAAAACTAAAAATTTAAAATTATGTCAGCCGGAGTTTCAAAATCTACCGAAAAGCTTGTAAACATCATCGTCTGCGTCGGTGCAGCCGTTGTAATCTTTGGTGCCTGGCAGAAAATCACCCACCAACGGTTGGCAGATTTCTTCCTTACAGCAGGACTTCTTACAGAAGCATTAATATTCTTAGTATACGCTTTCTTACCGCCTCCAGGTGGTGAAATGCATGCTCTTGCAGAAGCGCTTCCAAAACTGGCAGGTGCTGGTTCAGGTAATCCTGCGTTGCAACAGATGGATAAATTGATGCAGGAAGCTGACATCACACCGACAAATCTCGCACGTTTAAGCGATGGTTTTAAAAAATTCGGTTCAACCGTTGAAAAAATCAGTGATGTATCAGGTGCTCTTGCTGCAACTACTGATTATACAAATAAAACAAAAGAGGCAGTTGTAGCATTGGATTCCATGAAGAATGCTTACCATGGTGCAACCGCAACCTTAGCTCATTTCAATAATGCAGCCGAAAGCACTAAACAGTTTCATGGCCAGGTTCAGGTATTGACCAAGAATCTCGGATCATTGAATACGTTATATGAGCTTGAACTGCAGGATAGCAATAACCATTTGAAGGCTATGAACAGCTTCTACTCTAACCTGGCCCAGGCATCTGAAGCCATGAACGGTAGTGTTGCTGATGCGAAGAAAACACAGGAACAGGTCGCTTTACTTGCGAAGAACCTTGGCAACCTGAACCATGTTTATGGTAATATGCTGAGCGCAATGCAAGGTAGACAGTAATCCAATATTTAATTATCGGGACTAATAACCTGAAAAACCTTTGTTAACACATTAAATTCTCCCGCTCATGTCCTTACCTAAAGAGCCCAGGCAGAAGATGATCAACATGATGTATTTGGTGCTTACAGCATTGCTGGCACTGAATGTATCTGCTGAGATTCTTAATGCCTTCAAAACAGTAAACCACAGTATAACAACATCCAATGATGTAGTTACTGATAAGAATAATTTAACGTATAGTGCTTTTGATAAAGCACTGAATGATCCACAGACAAAAGAAAATGCTGCCATCTGGGCCCCAAAAGCAAAGCAGCTTCAGAGTATTTCTTTAGCTATGTATAATACCATTGACGGTATGAAACATCTGCTTAAACTGGAATCACAGTTTGAGATAGATAAAGACGGCAAAGAAAAATTCAACGATGCCAATCTGGATGCAGCCACCCGTGTTTTTGATAAGGATGGCAAGGGAAAAATATTATTTGATTCTCTCGCAGAATACAAAAAACAGATGATTGCAGTTTTGAATCCCAATGCACCGGATATTGCAAAAAATCCAATCCTTCAGAAAGAAGTTGCCAAAGCACAGGCTGATTTTGAAAACCAACTTCCTCTGGATCTTACCGTTCCCGTATCACAGACCGGTGCTGCTAAATCAGCCGATTCCGTGAAGGACTGGGTAACGAATTATTTTCATATGACGCCAACCATTGCGGCGATCACTATCCTGAGTAAATTCCAGAATGATGTAAAGAATTCTGAATCACAGATGGTAGATTATTGCTACAAGCAAATTGGATCAGTAAAAGTTGTTTACAATCAGTTTGAAGCATTTGCCGGAACAAACGCTACTTATCTTATGCCCGGTGATGAACTGGAAATACAGGCAGGTATCGGAGCATTCAGTGCAGCTGCAAAACCTGATATATCTATTAATGGTGCGCACCAGACTTTAAATGCAGATGGTGTTGCAGATTACAAGACTAAAGTAGAAGGTGCCGGTGAGCATAC
>DATHNR010000532.1:0-2544 GCA_035485835.1 Puia sp. | reverse complement strand
ATCAAATATTTCCTGTTCCCTTGCAGACATATTGCAAATTACGCCATTCCCAATAAAAAGCTAACAGGTGTTAGTTAATATTAATGGCAACGATATACCAGTTGGAACAGGTGGGAATTTCACAAATAATATATTGAAACGTATAAAACGGCATATACAGAAACAAGTATACTTAACAAATTCTTTGAAAAGAGATAGAGGGATATAGAAATTACAAAAGCACTTCCGAGCACAATCATATCGAAATAAAACGACTTTAAAATTTCCTCCCTTGTACTTACTGGAATGAGCGGGGATGTCAATTGATATTTTGATCTAAAATATCTTGTAATAACAAATGCGGTTAAAAGAAAATGAAGGCTAATTATAATTCGAGAAACGCCAAGTTTGGTCATTGATTCTTTTTTGCCATAAATATAAAGTTACAGCGTTTTGGCACCTTTTAAAAGGAAATCCCTGCAACAGGCTGGACGACAATAATTAGCCAGATATTTGAGAAAGACAGGTCCATTAATTTGTTGAACTAAAACTCCTTTTTCATACCGAAAGCATGCATTAGTTTTATAAACTAAAACGGATAAAATAAAGCTGCTGGTCAGGTTAAAAAAATAAAAATGAACGATAGATTTAAATATGGAATCGGTTTCTGGTCAGGTGCTGGTATTTATAGCTTAATAAATATGATTATGAATCTTAATCATAGAAGCCAGAGCAAAATTTTAGTTTACGACGGTATCATAACCGGGGTGGCTGTGATAGGTTTGATTTTGTGCATTTATTTTTTGAATAAAAGAAAAGGAAATTGAAATATGAGTCCCAATAAATATTTCATTACAGGAATTTGACAACGGTACATGTGCCGCGAATCGTGAGAATTTATTTTATTTCACTACTTTGGCTTTTTTAGTTCCTCTATTTTCTCGGAGATTATTTTCATTTCGTGAAATATGGTTTTCACTTTGGCGAATACCTCATTATTTGAAATGGATTCATCTAATAATATTTTATAATCGCTGAGTTGAATTTCTAAAGCAACTATTTCTGCCCTGACTTCCGGAGACTGCATTCCACTCAAATTTGGGTTCATACTTTTTAGGATACATAAGGTAGACCTTATTTCTGACCCGATAGTTATTTATATTATAGTGATCCTCCATTACCTTATATCAAAATCAATCACCAGTTTCTCCGAGGCGGGGTGTGACTGACAAGCGAGGATAAATCCCTGTTCGAGTTCTTCATCGGCAAGTGCATAATTCTGATCCATATTTACTTTTCCTTCTACCAGTTTAGCGCGGCAGGTAGCACATACGCCTGCACGGCAAGCGTATGGAAGATCCGCACCGGCTGTGATAGCGGCTTCGAGAATCGTAGGACCTTCAACAGGGATTTGATAATCCGCAGATACACCATCGAGCCGGATTGTAACCCGACTTTTCTTATCTGAAGATTCCTTTTTTTCAGTTCTGATTTTTTTTATGGATGAAACGGATTCTTCCGGATCTGAGAACAATTCAAAATGGATTTTTCTCTCATTGATTTTTTGATTCAGCAGCCATTCGCGAACAGAAAATATCATCGGAGCCGGCCCGCATAATAAATATTCCTGGTCTGCAGCAAGAGGAATAATCTGTTTAAAAATCATTTCACATTTCGCTGTATCTATACGTCCTTCAAAAATCGGTGCATCCATTTTTTCGCGACTGAATACTGGAATTAACTGAAAGCGTTCAGGATAATCATTTTTCAAAGCCAGAAGTTCTTCGCGGAAAATCATCGAACTGCGGTTTCGGTTACCATAGATAAGAGTGAATATGCTCAGTGGTTCATCTTTCAGGATTGTTTTCAGTAGTGAAATCACAGGGGTAATACCACTACCTGCAGCAAAAGCAACATAATGTTTTTTATTCGCCGTATGCAGGGGAAGAATAAAATTTCCCGTGGGAGCCAGCACGTCGAGCACCTGAGATGGTTTGAAATGCAGATGTGCGTGTGATGAAAATAATCCTTCTTCTACTTTTTTTATGGCAACGCGCAATTCATTTTGGTATGGACTGCTGCAAATGGAATAAGATCTCCTTACTTCCTGACCGTTGATACTGGTCTTGAGTGTAATATTTTGTCCCGCTTTAAACTGAAATTCTTCTTTCCATTCCTCCGGAATATGAAATGAAACAGAAACACAATCTGCCGTTTCATTTCGTATATCCAGTATCGTTAGGGGACGAAAATGTTTTGCCACTTTTATTTCTTTAATCCTTCAATCAGGTATTTTACCATATTATTTTCTAATACATCCGGTGGTATCGTCTTCCTTGAACGATGCCAGGATTCTATACCACTGATCGCGGAAAGCAGGGTCAGCACAGCAACATAAGGTTCGATGGTTTTCATTTCTCCGCGTTCAATGCCACGGGCGATCAGTTCAGACAGGCTCCGCCGATAGTTTCTGCGCTGGTTGAGGAAATTTGACAAATAGGGCTCCGGCAGGTGACGCCATTCATGATCCGATATATAAACGAATTCATACTGATCCATCATCAT
>DATHNR010000531.1:0-12232 GCA_035485835.1 Puia sp. | reverse complement strand
TGTCGCCTGAATACTGCTTAAAATCATTGATAAAGTGTGCCTGGTCAAAAAAATTATTTTCATAACAAATATCAGTCAGTGATTTTGCATTACTTAATTGATCTATAACTGTGTTAAACCGAATTATGGAGGCAAATTTTTTGGGTGTTGTCCCCACCAATTTTCTAAACCGCTTTTCAAAGGGGCTCTGACTGATAAACAGGCGTTCGTTGAGTTCTTTGATCCTGATCGTTCCTTTGGTCTGGTAAATAATTTTTACGGCTTCAATAATTAATTTGTCCTTTTGAATGTCTTTGAGCTGTGATAATAAAAATTTCTCGATAATATGTATTCGTTGTTTGTCTGTCTGAGCAGTAGTTAATTTTTCTTCAGTTTCGCTAATGATGCTTTTATCGAAGATATTTTCAAGAGAAATACTTAAATTGAATAGCTCGTTTGTGGGATGTGAAGCGAAATGCATAAAACCGGTTTCAGTAAAATACACCAAAACAGTTCCGATATCAGAAGAGCTTTTGAAGATCTTGTAACTATCTGAGATACCCGTTATTCCTGATGTTTTGAGTTGGTCCTCGGTTTCATTTTGAATGACCGAAAGCTGGCCCCTGTATTGAAAACCCATCACGAGGCCTGAAGTAGGAAAAACTTTATATTCTGTGTTAGTTTCATTTTCTGATACTACAAAATATTTGATATAAGGTTTTAATTGGTCTGCCGGTATGAATTTGTCAAATCTCATTCTATCGATGATGCGTGCGGGTAAATTACTTTTATCGGTTCACATACAGTTTTCAAATTTACGAAAACCTACCAGGGTTTTGCTGATGGGATGCTGACATTATTAACCTAACTATTTTGACTTAGTAATAATGGATTGTTCTATCAGATTCATAAAATCGCCCATCTTGCTATCATCCATCCATCGTGCCACTACAACAAGATCATGCTCATTATCAATAACAATATAATTACCGCCAAAGCCCTCAGCAAAATAAATTCCGGATGAAACATTTTTCCATTTTTGCGAGGCATTTATCCACCACATATATCCATAATCTTTATTGGCGGTTGAAGATTGATGCGCAGCATTTACCCATTTTTCTGATATTAACTGCCGGTTTTCCCATTTCCCCTTTCTTAAAAATAATAATCCAAACCTGGCCTGGTCTATTGCACTTATAAAAATACCGCCGCCATGATGACCCCCTCCGCTAACCGATTGCATCATTAATCCATCAATATTTACAAAAGAGTTATCATACCCATACCATCGCCAGGTGGTAGAAGCGCCAATGGGGTCCATTATTTTTTCTTTCAGCACAACGGGCAATGGCTTTCGCCAAACCTGTAATAAAGAATAAGCCAGCAGGTTTACCCGCACGTCATTATATTTAAACACTGTTCCCGGCTCGTTAAGTTTTCTGTTTCTCCAATCATCGATGGCTCCCTCCTTTGGCGGTCGGTCAGCCCAATCCTGCAAGTCGAAAAGCGTTCCGCTCCAATCAGAAGACTGGTTTAATAAATTATCCCAGGTTATTTTTGAATTGTGTTCACCTTCATAGGTACCGTCCCAAACATAATTTATTACTTTATCTGATACATTTTTTATCAACCCATCATCTATGGCTAACCCTGCCGTTGTAGAAAGAAAACTTTTCGTTGCACTAAAAGTCATGTCGACACGGAATACGTCGCCCCATTGTGCTACGATAAAACCATTTTTAATTACCAGACCTGCAGGACCGCCTCTTTCTTTCATTGGCCCGATTATTTTATAGCCCGGTTCATTGCTGTACGCTTTCAGGTTTGCAATACGTAAATCTTTATCAACTTTATTTTCATGTGTCATGGCAAAATTAACAGCACTGTCCATCAACAGCCCATCCATTTTCAATTCCGCCGGTTTTTTTACCTGCCAGACTGTGCCGGGATAATATGCCGTTTGTGCATCTGCAAAAAGCAGCTGTAAGAATAAAAAAGAAAAACTGATAAAGATTTTATTTCTCATCGATAAAATTTATTAATTGATCAAATCTGCTACCAACTACCGCCAGTTCTTTCAAAAATGTGACCGAGACCTCATGATGTTGTGAGTGATCCCCGAAAAACCCATTATCTAACCTTTACGAATCTCGAAACAAACATAGAATCCGCACACTTTCCATAGCCAGCTATCATTTCCTGCTTTTCCAATTTCAAAACACCTGAAGAGGAGGCGAAGGAGGAGACCCTTTCATTTTCGTCAGAAAAAACAGAACAGGTAATATAAATCAGGGTGCCATCATTATTCAGTTTGCCTGCTATATTAGAAAGTATTTTCTCCTGGCGTTGACGGTAACCCGAAATGGAATCAGGATTAAAATAATAAAGCGCCTCAGGATTCCGGCTCCAGGTGCCGCTGCCTGTACAGGGCAGGTCTGCCACAATAAAATTATACTTCTGGCGGGGAAGGTCGTTCTGGTCCGTCAGGTCTGCTTTAAAAAGCCGGGACGTTTCCACGCCAGCTTCTTTAAACCTTACCGACAGGTTTATTAAAATGGATTCGCGGATATCCGATACCGTTAGTCTGCATCCGGGAAAAAGATCAGCGAGCAAAATCGATTTGCCGCCACTTCCCGCACAACAGTCCCAGGCTTCCTTTTCCAACTTATCATCCGGTTTCATAAAAAGAGCCGTGCTTTGTGAACCAAGGTCCTGCACTACAGCTTCACGATTCAATAAAAAAACATTGTCCAGCTTTGTACCGCCAGCAAAAGAATAAGCTTTAAATGGCAGTATGGAATTGGGATCCGCGTCAAGGAATTCAATATTATGATTAAGGAGTTTATTTTTAACGGCTAAATCCTGTCCGGGTCTGATGCGGATAAACAACCTGGGTTTTTCAAGAAAAGAAATACAGAATGCTTTGTGATCAATGCCCGTGCTCAGTAAATTTTTCCAGGGGAATATTTCCATTGGATCAAATGCCGGAAATGCAGTGTGGATAATTTCCAGCTTATTTTCAGTGGGCTCTTCTATTAGCAAATGCCATTCCGGGTGCAGGTATTCGAGGATTTGTTCTTTTTCATGATTGCAAAGGAAGAGCCCAACGATAATGCGATCTTCTTTAGGAATATTTTTCAAAGAATGACCCAGGCGAAAATAGCAATATACCATTTCGCTTACCTGCTTTCTGTCCCGCGATCCCATCTGCGGATTTTCGCGAAAAAAATTTTTAAGCCAGTTGTGCAGCGGCAATTCTCCCGTATAAGAATTCAATATCCGGACTGCATAACGTAGAAGATTATCAAATTTCATGTAGCGGGTTCATATAAAAACAAAAGGCGCGAGTAAGCGCGCCTGAAAAAATATTTAAAGACAGCATTATAATTCAAGCAACGCTTTAACAGGATCTCTGCCGAACAGAAGCTGATCAGGATTTTCAAGCAATTCCTTTACCCTTACCAGGAAACTCACTGACTCGCGGCCATCGATAATTCTGTGATCGTAACTTACAGCCAGGTACATCATGGACCGGACCACAACCTGTCCGTTTACTACAACCGCTCTTTCTTCGATCTTATGCATACCGAGGATGGCTGACTGAGGAATATTGATAATCGGAGTTGACATAAGTGATCCAAACACACCTCCGTTGGTAATGGTAAAGGTTCCGCCCTGCATTTCTTCCATGCTCAGTTTATTATCCCTTGCTTTGCCGGCCAGTTCAACTACTTTTTTTTCAATCTCTGCCATACTCAGGCTTTCTGCATTCCGGATAACAGGTACTACAAGTCCTTTAGGTGCAGATACAGCAATTGAAATATCGCAGTAGTCATGGTAAACAATTTCTTCTCCGTCAATATATGCATTCACTGCGGGCCATTCCTGCAGGGCATAACAACAGGCCTTTGTGAAAAAACTCATGAAACCCAGGTTAACACCATGCTTTTCTTTGAATTTATCCTTATACTTTGATCTAAGGGCCATTACCGGCGTCATATCCACTTCATTAAAAGTGGTGAGCATGGCCGTTGTATTTTTAGCTTCTACCAGGCGGCGTGATACCGTCTTGCGCAGATTGCTCATTTTCTCTTTGCGAATATCCCGGCCAAATAATGCCTTCCCGGGAAGTCGACCGGGATTGGTGAGGGCTTCGAGTACATCATGTTTTACTATTTTCCCATTTGCACCGGAAGGAATGATGCTTCCTTTATCTACTTTTTTATCAGTAATGATGGCTGCAGCTACTGGTGTGGCTTTTATTTCGGAGGAAGAAGAAGCCGCAGCTTTGACTGGCTCAGGCACTGCAGCTGCTTTTTCTGAAACTACTTTTGCAGCAGGCACGCCATTACTTGCCGTCTTTTTTTCTTCAGGTTTAGCTTCTGGTTTTGCTGCAGTTTCATCAATATTCGCCAATACTTCTCCAATCTTCAATGTATCACCTTCCTTGCCAAGCGTTTTTAAGATGCCTGCTTTTTCTGCATTTACTTCGAAAGTAGCTTTTTCACTTTCGAGTTCGGCAATCACTTCGTCCCTGTCAACATAATCGCCATCGTGCTTAAGCCATTTTATAAGGGTTACTTCACTAATGGATTCGCCAATGGCCGGCACTTTAATATCGATCATCTGCTTTGAAATTTACGTGCACGAAGATAATTTATTTAAGATGTTCTGACGTTTTCTGATCAAATACTAAATGCTGTTTCTATGATTTCGGACTGTTCCAGGCTATGCACTTTGGCATAACCGGTAGCAGGCGAGGCACCCGGCTGACGGCTGATAAAACCGTAGTTAATGGTTTTCAGGTTCATCTGGAGGAAAGAAGCTGCTCCCATATTAAGGGGTTCTTCCTGAATCCAAAACCAGGTGGCATTATGATATTTTTTATACAATTCATCGAGCTGGTTGGTCGGTAGCGGGTATAATTGTTCCAGGCGCAAAATCGCGATATCTCTGCGGTTATCTTTTAATTGTCTTTCTGCCAGTTCAAAATAAATTTTACCTGAGCAAAACAATACCTTTTTAACCTGTGCAGGATCACCGGCAAACTTATCATCGATTACTTCCTGAAATCCGCCGCTGGTGAATTCAGATATTGTAGAAAAAGTGCCCGGATAGCGCAGGTAAGCTTTAGGTGAAAAATTTATAAGAGGTTTCCTGAAAGGCCATGCCAGTTGCCGTCTCATGGCGTGAAAATAATTTGCCGATGTTGTAACGTTTGTTACAACCATATTCAGTTCAGCACACATTTGTAAAAATCTTTCAATGCGGGCACTGCTGTGTTCAGGGCCTTGTCCTTCATATCCGTGTGGAAGCAACAATACCAAACCATTCATGCGTTGCCATTTCTGTTCGCCCGCAGCTATAAACTGGTCGATCATAATTTGTGCACCGTTTCCAAAGTCTCCGAACTGGGCTTCCCATATGACCAGAGTAGATGGATTAGCCAGTGCATAACCGTATTCGAAACCCAGCACTCCATATTCACTGAGCAATGAATTGTATATTCTGAATTCTCCTTTCGCATCCGGAATCCGACTGAGGCGGTTATAGGCTTCATCTGTATTTTCATCTCTCAGCACGGCATGGCGGTGTGAAAATGTACCACGACGGACATCCTGACCACTCATACGAACATCCTTGCCATCGAGAATTATGCTTCCATAAGAAAGCAGCTCACCGGATGACCAGTCGAGCTTTTGTTCTTCATTAAATAATTTCTGTTTGTCCTGCAGAAGTTTTTCTATTTTTTTAATCGGTGTAAAAGTTTCCGGCCAGGTCATCATCGCGCTGAAGACTTTCCTGAGATCCTGTTCTGAAATAGCTGTAACGGGAGACTTGTCAAAATCTACCGGCGTTGCTCTGCGCAGGCTTCTCCAGGCCATTTCCGGTTGCTGATATTTGTAAGGAAGAGGCTGTTGTTTTACATCGTCAAGCCGTTCCTGCAGATCATTCCAGAATTTTTTCTCCATATCCTTGGCAAGGTCCCTTGCATCGCTCTCACCGTTTTCAATTAAAAACTGCGTATACACTTCACGGGGGTTTGGATGTTTATCTATCAGGGCATAAAGAATCGGCTGTGTGAATTTCGGGTCATCTCCTTCATTGTGTCCGTGGCGGCGATAGCAAACCATATCAATAAAAATATCCGCATTAAACTGCTGCCTGTATCTGATCGCAATCTCGGCACATTTTACGGTTGCTTCGGGATCATCACCATTCACGTGGAGAACGGGCGAATGCAAAGCAGCTGCCAGCGAAGTACAGTAATCCGAACTTCTCGCCTCTTCAAAATCGGTTGTAAAACCGATCTGGTTATTAATTACAAAATGAATAGTACCCCCGGTATAATAACCTTCGAGGTTGCACATCTGTAATACTTCATATATGATTCCCTGACCTGCGGCAGAAGCATCCCCATGAATAAGTATAGGAAGAATTTTATCAAAATCACTCGTATAAAGTACATCAGCCTTTGCACGTGCAAAACCAACCACGACCGGATCTACAGCTTCCAGGTGGGAAGGGTTGGGCATAAGTTTTACGTGAACCGTTTTTTCGTTTGGTGTGGTAAGCACGCTACCAAAACCCATATGATATTTAACATCACCACTACCCATGGTCTGATCAAGCTTCGCGGTTCCTTCAAATTCACTGAAAATCTGTTCGTAGGTTTTCCCCATTATATTAGCCAGGATATTTAAACGTCCCCTGTGCGCCATCCCCATTACTACTTCCTGGACATCATTTTCCGCTGCTATATTGATCATCGCGTCTAATGCAGGTATTGTTGTTTCGCCGCCTTCCAGGGAAAATCTTTTCTGGCCGATATATTTTGTATGAAGAAATTTTTCGAACATGACCCCTTCATTCAGCTTTTCAAGTAT
Source organism: Puia sp. (assembly GCA_035485835.1). Lineage (GTDB taxonomy): Bacteria > Bacteroidota > Bacteroidia > Chitinophagales > Chitinophagaceae > Puia. The sequence goes on along the minus strand of DATHNR010000531.1, from coordinate 5,366 downwards.
CCTCCGTTTCTTTTCAAGCGGTAGGGGCTCAATGAATTTTTTCTCCATTTCATTGGTAAGCCAGTCGATTTTTACCTGGTCGCTGATATATTTGAATTCGATACCGACATGGTTGGCATAACATTTCTGAAGATGGTTTTGAATATTCCGGAGGGTGGTTGTTCCCAGGCCAATCAGATTTCCTGCAAAAAAAGATTTGTCGAGGTCTTCTTCAGTAAATCCGAAGAAGCCCAGGTCCAGGTTAGCACCTCTGTCCTTTCTGGGGCGGATTGGATTTGTTTTGGCGATCAGGTGACCCTTATTCCGGTAACCGAGGATGAGCCGATATGCCCCAAGTTCCTTTTTCCAGTCTACCCCGTCGCTCGTTTTGAAGGTCGTTTCTTTAGAAACGGTAGCCTGACCATTACCATTCTTGCCCTGAGCAATTGCAAAATCGAAGCCCTCAAAAAATTTTTTGAACTCAGGATCAACACTTTGCGGGTCTTTTACAAAATCCTGGTATAAGCTTTCTATAAACGATGGAGAAGAATTCGTGATGTATTGTAAGTCTTTCATATTTTGACATTAAACACGGTACAAATATCGGCAAAAGAAACTTCCGGATTATTTTTCAATATATGCCTGATTTTCCTACCTTTGCCGTCCAAAATTCAGAATGCATGGCTAATCATCGGGCAACGAAAAAAGATGTACGGAAGGCTTCCAAACGCCGGGATAGCAACCGTTATTATGGTAAAACAACCCGAAATGCGATCCGGGATCTGAAAGCCATCAAGGAACCAAAAGCCGCAGGTGAAAAGATGCCTGAAATCGCTTCTCTCATTGACCGCCTGGCTAAAAAAGGTGTTATTCATAAGAATAAGGCTGCAAATCTGAAAAGCAAGCTCACACGGAGCGTGAACAAACTAGTTGCCGTTAAAGCTTAAGGCGTAAAGCCCAAGGCGTAAGGCTTAAATCCCATTTCTTATGTTTATAAGCATTCTGGCTACTCCTGGAAGCTTTTTATTTTAATGTACCCCTATTAATTTAACGTCTACGATTCTGATTTGCTTTACGCCTTAAGCCTTGGGCTTTACGCCTTAAGCCTCTCTCCCATGACACTGCTTATATTTCTTTCCACTGCCACAGGGACAGGGATCATTTCTTCCAACTTTCGGTCCGACCTTGATAGGCTCCTGTTTCACGGGTTCTGAGGGATCATAGTAATCCTTTCCTTCATCCATGATTGGTCCTGGTCCCGAGCCTGCACCCACCAGTTCATCTTTTCTGACCTTCATCCGGCTCATATCTGTCTTCTTCTCGTGACCTTCTCTAATAGGGGTTTGCTGTTCTACCGGAATGGAACAATGACAGAGGAAACTCACTATTTCCTTATTCATATTACTGTCCATATTCCTGAATAACTCAAACGCTTCCATTTTATAAATGACCAGCGGATCTTTTTGTTCCAGATATGCCGTTTGCACGCTTTGTTTGAGGTCGTCCATTGCCCTCAGGTGTTCTTTCCAGGTATCATCAATAATTGAAAGCGTAATTTGTCTTTCCACAGCATTCATCAGTTCACGTCCCTGGGTATCGAGGGTTTTCTGCAGGTTGGCCAGCACATTCATTACTTTTTTGCCGTCGGTAAACGGAACGACTACATTCTCAATATGGCGACCCTGGTTTAATAAAATATTTTTAAAAACGGGTATTGCATCTTTCTGGACTTCCGCCATTTTTCTCTCGTAATTCAGTGTCCCTTCGTTATATAAATTCTCTACTAACTGCACGACATCATCCTTGAGAAATTCTTCTTCCGAAATGGCTGTGCTGACACCAAAATTCAGGATAACGGCTACTTTGAATCCTTCATAATCTTCCACATCGCGGTAGCTGTTTACCATCCCTTCAGCCACTGAATAAAATGCATTGTCAAGGTCCAGTGCAAGTCTGTCGCCGAACAGCGCATGGTTCCTTTTTTTATAAACTACATTACGCTGCTTGTTCATGACGTCGTCATATTCGAGCAGTCTTTTTCGTATTCCGAAATTATTTTCTTCTACTTTTTTCTGGGCACGTTCGATACTCTTGGTAACCATGCTGTGCTGGATCACTTCACCTTCTTTATAACCCATTTTATCCATCAGTGAAGCGATTCGTTCGCTACCGAACATTCTCATAAGATCATCTTCCAGTGCAGAATAAAATTGTGTGGTTCCCGGATCTCCCTGTCTTCCTGCACGACCCCGTAACTGACGGTCAACGCGCCGGCTCTCATGTCTTTCTGTACCAATGATGGCGAGTCCGCCTGCATCTTTCACACCCGGACCGAGTTTGATATCGGTACCGCGACCAGCCATATTGGTGGCAATGGTTACAGCGCCCGTCAAACCTGCCTCAGCCACTACCTGTGCTTCCCTGGCATGTTGTTTTGCATTCAGCACATTATGAGGAATCTTTTTAACGTGCAGCATTTTACTAAGCAGTTCACTTACTTCCACAGAAGTCGTGCCTACTAACGAGGGGCGGCCTTCGGCACGAAGCCTTTCAATATCATCGATAACGGCTCTATATTTTTCTCTTTTTGTTTTGTAAACCAGGTCCTGTGAATCTTTACGTATAACCTGAACGTTGGTGGGAATAGTAACAACATCCAGCTTGTAGATATCCCATAATTCTGCAGCTTCTGTTTCAGCTGTACCAGTCATTCCCGCAAGCTTATGATACATACGGAAATAATTCTGAAGAGTAACTGTTGCATAGGTTTGCGTTGCAGCTTCGATCTTTACATTTTCCTTCGCTTCAATGGCCTGATGCAATCCGTCGCTGTAACGACGGCCTTCGAGTATACGTCCTGTTTGTTCATCTACGATTTTGACTTGTCCGTCGAGCACCACATACTCCACGTCCTTATCGAATAAAGTGAATGCCTTCAGTAATTGCTGAACAGTATGGATTCGGTCCGCTTTAATTGCATATTCATTCAACAATGCTTCTTTCTGCTGGAATTTTTCTTCCGCAGTCATATCACTTTTTTCAATATCAGCGAGCTTGATTCCGATATCGGGCAGTATAAAAAATTCGGGGTCTTCTCCTTCGCGTGTAATGGTATGAATTCCTTTATCGGTCAGGTCGACAGAATTATTTTTTTCATCTATGCTGAAAAAAAGTTCACTGTCCACCTTGGGCATTTCTTTCTGCTGATCTGCCAGGTAATAATTTTCTGATTTCTGCAATTTCACCCTTATGCCGGGTTCACTCAGAAACTTTATGAGGGCGCCGGTTTTTGGAAGACCGCGATGCGCACGCATCAGGGCTAGTCCCCCGTCTTTCGGATCATCATTATTTTCCGCAAATTTCTTCTTGGCTTCGTTCAGGAATTGGTTGGTAACTTTTTTCTGCGCTTCAACCAGACGTTCCACGCGGCTTTTTAATAAATGGTATTGCTGATCATCGCCTTTGGCAACAGGACCTGATATAATCAAAGGAGTTCTGGCATCATCGATCAAAACGCTGTCCACCTCATCCACCATAGCGAAATGATGTTTGCGCTGCACCATTTCATCCGGTGTATGCACCATATTATCCCTGAGATAGTCAAATCCAAATTCGTTATTCGTTCCATAAGTGATATCGGCCAGGTATGCTTTACGGCGTGCTTCACTATTTGGTTCATGTTTATCGATACAATCAACAGAAATGCCCAGCCATTCGAATATTGGACCATTCCATTCAGAGTCACGCCGTGCCAGGTAGTCATTCACCGTAACAATATGAACTCCTTCACCGGCCAGGGCATTGAGATAAGCCGGCAGTGTGGAAACCAGGGTCTTTCCTTCTCCCGTTGCCATTTCAGCAATCTTTCCACTATGTAAAACAGCACCTCCTATCAGCTGAACGTCATAATGAACCATATTCCAGGTAATGGCTCCACCGGCAGCGGTCCAGCTATTGCTGTAAACTGCTTTTTCGCCCTCAATTTTTACATAATCTTTTACGACGCTGAGTTGCCTGTCACGATCATTGGCTGTTGTAATGATTTGGGTATTTTCTTTAAACCTGCGAGCGGTTTCTTTAACTACTGCGAAAGCTTCTGGCAGAATACCTTCCAATACCTCTTCAATCAAATCGTCACGTTTTTTCTTCAGTTCATCTATTTCGATATACAACGCGTCTTTTCCGGAAATATCGCTGAATGGAAGTTCTTCAGCTTTCTTCCCAAGACTCGAAATGGATTCATCTATTTCTTTGAGATGTTCTTTGATTCTTATTTTGAACTCGCCCGTTTTTGCTCTTAATTCATCATTTGTGTATGATATATATTCCGCCACAAACTGATTGATTAGTTCAACCTTGGGCATGATGCTTTTTATATCTTTTTCCGATTTATTGCCTCCAAATAACTTCGAAATAAAACTCATATTGACAGGGATTGAGTATTAATTGAATAAACCAGTCAAATTTGATGCTATCCCCGGATAAGGGTCAAATTGACAGTTCGCAAAGGTACTAAAACAAGTGTGAGAGTGTGAGAGTGTGAGAGTGTGGGAAACTTTTAGTTGAATTTCATTAAAATTTATGGATTTTGACTGTTTTGTTAAATTATTTAGTATTTTCGCTAAAACTATTAGCGATGTCCACAGCAGCACAAAACCTCAAATATCTCCGGAAGCTAAGGGGATGGACGCAGGAAGAATTTGCCAATAAACTTAAAATTAAAAGGTCCCTTCTTGGTGCCTATGAAGAAGAACGCGCAGAACCAAGGCTTGAAGTGCTTGAACTTGTGAGTGATATGTTCAGATTGTCCCTGGATGAACTACTCCGGAAGAAAATGCAGGATACAAAAGGAAGCAATTATCTCGCAAAAAGAAGGGCCCAAAAAATGGCAGCCCTTCCCAATTCGATTCAGCTGGTTCCCGTCAAAGCGGCGGCAGGTTATCTTGCCGGCTATGGAGATCCTGAATTCCTGGATGAACTGAATACATTCACACTTCCAATGCTGGCACCGGGAAATTACAGGGCTTTTGAAATCGTGGGCGATTCCATGCTTCCCACACCCAGCGGATCTGTGATTGTTGCTGAAAAAATTGACAACCTGGAAAACGTCAAAAGCAATCTTACATATATCGTGGTCTCGAGAAACGAAGGAATCGTTTATAAAAGAGTGATGAAAAATAATAAACTGAAAAATAAGCTCACACTGATCAGCGACAATACTGTTTTCCAGCCATATACTGTTAACTCAGAAGATATCCTTGAGATCTGGAAAGCGGAAATGGTTGTAAGCAAAGCAAATACAGAACAACGCTGGGATGTGAACCAGCTGGCAAGCCTCGTTAGTAATTTACAGGATCAGGTGACTACGCTTAAGAGGAAGATGAACT
>DATHNR010000530.1:0-7208 GCA_035485835.1 Puia sp. | reverse complement strand
GCTGCTTTTTTCTCTTCATCCAGTTGAACGATTCCTTTTTTCGATAACATCTGAAGTGCCAGTTCCACCATGCCCACGGCGCCTTCCACAATTTTAAAACGGGCGGCAACAATAGCGGTCGCCTGTTGACGCTGCAGCATGGCGCCTGCAATTTCAGCTGCATATGCAAGGTGACTAATTCTCGCTTCCTTAATGATAATGCCCGCAGGTGCAAGTCGGTCACTCAATTCTTTTTCCAATAATATATTCACCTGGTCGCCGCCGTCTCTGAGTGTTATATCTGCGTGTTCATCTTCCATATGATCATAAGGACAAGTTGTCGCCAGGTGGCGAACCGCTGCTTCACTTTGTATTTTCACGTATTGGTAATAATCAGCTACTTCAAAGGCCGCTTTATAGGTATCACTTACCTGCCAAACGATCACTGCAGCGATCTCAATGGGATTTCCCATTTTGTCATTCACTTTGAGCGGACTTCCTTCCAGATTTTGTGAACGTAATGAGACGGGGTAAGATTTATAAAACGGGTTCACCCACAGTAGCCCGTTTGCTTTTACAGTTCCTACATATTTTCCGAAGAATACCAATACACGGGCCTGGTTGGGATTTACAATCATGATGCCTTTAATAAAAAATACAAAGCCCAGCATGCATATTGCTCCTAGTATAGCGTTCAGTGTAGAATCATCTTTTGAAGCATTTACAAAGAAAAATGCAGCCAGCCCCAAGAGACCTAAACATAAAAGGAGGATGGCAAATCCTGATATGGGTTTATTATTTTGTTCCATGGTGAGTTATTAAAATGATATTAAAGTGATATCAAAGGTAAAAAATTATTTGATACGTCAAATAATTTTTTGCCTAAAGCCCAAAGCCTAAAACTCCGCCAGCCGTCAACCGCTTCGCCTGCCTAAGCCTTGGCGAAGGCAGGTCATCGATTATCTTTGTACTCTAACATCATTGACATGGATATTTCACTCAAAGGCAAATATGCCGTTATATGCGGAAGCTCCCAGGGAATTGGGCTTGCTGCTGCTAAGGAGCTGGCGCTGAATGGTGCTAATTGTATATTGATAGCAAGAAATCCCGAAGCACTGGCAGGGGCTGTTCAACAATTGGCTAAACAGGGGGAGCAGGTACATCGGTGGATGGCGGCTGATTTTTCTGATCCGGTCATGGTAGAGAAAACAATTAAATCGATAGTAGGGAAGCATACGGTGGAAATTCTGGTAAATAATACAGGAGGGCCTAAAGCGGAGCCGATTCTGGAAGCACCGACAGAATTATTTGAATTGATTTTCAGGCAGCATGTGATATGTAATCAGATCCTCGCCAGAACAGTCGTTCCCGGAATGAAAGAATCCGGATACGGCAGGATCATCAATATTATTTCAACTTCAGTAAAAACACCTCTTGCCGGATTGGGTGTATCCAATACAATTCGCCTCGCTGTTGCCGCCTGGGCCAAAACCCTGTCCAACGAAATTGGGCGGTACAATATAACGGTCAACAATATCCTGCCGGGATTAACTGAAACCCAAAGACTGGAAGAACTGGTGAAGCATACTGCCGCGCTTTTAAGTGATGACAGGGAGGTTATTGAAAAACAAATGAAGGAAAGCATTCCTATGAAGCGATTCGGAAGACCCGAAGAGATTGCGAATGTGATAGCATTTCTTGCATCTCCTTCGGCTTCCTATGTGAATGGAGTAAATATCGCGGTCGACGGAGGAAGGACACCGGCCTTATAAATTATTCAATTTTCATTTGATAAAGCCAGTAAGCAAGTCCGTAATGCTCATCCAGAATACGGACTTTTTTAAATCCGGCTTTTTCATAAATATGCCGGGCAGCATACATGATTTCTGCAGAATGCAGCATGATGTTTTTTTCACCAATTTCTTTTGCCTTGTCAATGCATAGACTGGTTAGGGTTTTAGCGATTCCCCTTCCGTCTGAATCGGGATGAACACCCACCATGCGGATATAGCTTGTATCTGCAGAATATATTTTTGTGGGATTTCCACTGGGAACAAGAAACGCCATTCCTATTAATTTGGAATTTTCTTCACATACAAAAGAATGGCAAGAACTGACTAGTACCGGAAATGTCTGGTCTGAAGTTAATACCGACTCCATTTTTTTCCAGTTCCCGGGAGTCAGATTATTTTTCAGTCTTCCGTAAGATGCCAGCCCGAGCTCCACAAGTGCAGGAACGTCTTTTAGTTCAGCTTTACGGTAAAGCATGATCAATATTCAAAGTGATTTACTGCAGAGTCGTGAAGGATTTCATTAATGAATAAGAGATGATTTTTTTCTGACCCGCGTACAATCCATTCTCCGCTGATGGTATCCCTGGATTTGATTTCCCTTCCCCGAATAAACTTCAGGTGATGTGCGATAAAGCATTTTTCATATCGTTCCATGGTTTCATTATTATTATCGATCATAATTTTATAATTCCTCATTTGGTTCGTTCGGTCAATCCATCTTTCCATCAGTCCAAAAACGAAAAGCATTATAAGGATCAGTGCGCATCCGATAGCAGACACCCATTCATAACCGGCTCCGATACCCATGCCCAGGGCGGCTGTTACCCAAATCATGGCGGCAGTTGTGATTCCGTTTACACCGATTTCCCCTTTGAAGATTACACCCGCTCCGACAAAACCGATGCCTGTGGCGATATTGGAAGCAATACGATCGGGATTACCTCCTGAACCTATCAGTTCAGAAAAAATGGTAAACATTGCCGAGCCCAGGCAGATTAGCGTCAATGTGCGGAAGCCCGCCGATTTGCTGCGGTATTCTCTTTCTGCGCCGATCGCGCCGCCAATTACAATGGCAACCAGTAATTTTTCGATGGTGTCGGGTGGTAATTGCATTTCTCGCAAATAGTTGATCCTTCTAAGATAATTAAGTTTAGGAATGAAATTTTGATTCTGTTTTTGAGATGGATGCAACCTATTATTTGACATTAAATAGGTCCAAATCCTTACATTTGCATCCCGTTATTCTAATCTCCTGCCCGGATGGCGGAATTGGTAGACGCGTCAGACTCAAAATCTGGTATTGGCAACGATGTGCAGGTTCGATTCCTGTTCCGGGCACTTAAAATTCAAACTGATACAAAGGGTCGCTCATACTGCGGCCCTTTATCTTTTCAAATTTTGACAGCATTTTGTCAGTAAAACAAAGACAGGCATCCCATTACCGTTTTTTTTCGAAATCACACTGCAAATTCCTTTTAAAAATAAATTTTGCGAAACCGATTGGTTGCATGTATATTTGCAACCGAACGGTTTCTTAATTACATAATCATGAGACGAAACATATTTCAAACCATGGCAAATTCCAGAGTTCTCAAACCTGTATTCATAGCTTTTCTTTTTTTTTCAATTTTTCAAACTATGGGACAACAAACTAAACTAACCGACAGCGGATACGTTCCGGTTAATGGCACTAAAATTTATTATGAAGTATATGGTAAGGGTAAGCCCATTGTTTTAATACATGGTGCTTTTTATACCATTGAACTGAACTGGGGACAATTAATACCTGAATTGTCTAAAACAAGAAAAGTAATTGCCATTGAAATGCGCGGACATGGGCATACACCGTATTCAGATGGAAAATTAAACTTTGTCACGCTGGCAAGTGATGTGGAAACTGTAATGAATCACTTAAAAATCGACAGTGCGGATGTGGCAGGATATAGCATGGGTGGCTCCGTAGCTTACCAGTTGATAATACAAAGCCCTAAACGGGTAAGAAAATTAGTAATCATTTCTTCAACTTATAAAAGTTCTGGTTGGCTGCCCGAAGTAAGCAACGCGCTTAAAAATTTGAAGCCTGAATATTTAACGAATAGTCCACTGGAAACGGCATATGATGCGGTTGCGCCAGACAAAACAAAATGGACAAATTTCCTGGAACAGATGATTGCTTTTGCCGGAACGTCATTCGATATGGGTGATAGTAATATTGCGAAAATTACTTCGCCGGTTTTGATCATCTCGGGCGACAATGATGGCCTGGATAAAATTGAATTGATGAAAACGTATCAACTACTGGGAGGTGGTGTATCTGCTGATATGGGACCGATGCCAAAATCGCATTTGGCCATTGTTCCCTCGCAGGGGCATGTCAGCCTGATGATGCAGACGAAAACAATATTTGATTATCTGGATGGCTTTTTAAAATAAGTATCAATTTCAAATAACCATGAGACGAGATATATTTCAAGCCATTGCAGACCCTACCCGACGGGCGATCCTTGTTCTGATAGCAGTGCACGCCATGACTCCCAACGCCATTGCGGAGCATTTCGACAGCAGTCGCCAGTCCATATCCAAACATTTGCGCATCCTGTCTGAATGCGAGCTCCTGGCCCAAAAGCAGGAAGGCAGGGAAATCTTTTATGAATTAAAAATCGATAAAATGAAAGAAATAGACATCTGGCTGGACAAGTTCCGGAAGATTATGGAAGAAAGATTCCAGCAACTCGATGAAATTTTATTGTTAACCATAAAAAATAAGAAAAAATGAATCTTCTATTTGATTTTACAGTAGACAGAGAAACGTCAACGATTCATATTACGCGTGAATTCGCCGCTGATCTCGATCTCGTTTGGGACGCTTTTACAAAAGCGGAAATACTGGACAAGTGGATGGGTCCCAAACCATATCGGGTACAAACAAAAGAGATGGACTTCCGTGTTGGCGGTCGCTGGTTGTATACCATGATCTCGCCCGAGAACGTCCCACTAAACCGCTATAGTTTGGCGGAGTTTATTGAAATCCAACCCAAGTCCAGTTTCACCACAAAGAATTCCTTTGCAGATGAAAATGGAAATCCCGCCGATTCCGATTTTACCTTTTCCATTACCAAAAACTCGTTCACAGCAGAAGGCGAAAAAACGACGGTGCGTATTGCCAAAAAAATGCAGAGCCTTGCCCAACTTGAAAAATTCGTTGAAATGGGTTTTGTACAAGGTACTGCCGCAGGTATGAAAAATCTCGATGAATATTTCTTATCACTCGTCACCAGTAAATGATGAAGTAGTCAAGTATTGCAATGCGTTATTGAAAATTACAAGACAAAATATAATGAATCGGATTATTTTTTCATTGGTTGTCATTTTGCTGATTGCAACAGAGCAAAATATATATGCTCAAGCTACAATCGACAAAAAACAACAGTTTGCATCCATCGGTAATTTTCGGTTGGAGAACGGTCAGCAAATCAATGATTGTAAAATCGGTTTCCGCACGTTTGGAAAGCTAAATGCAAAACGGTCTAATGCAGTAATATATCCCACAGGAGGAGGTAGTACTACATTTATGGTTGAATCATTTTTTGGCGCAGGTCTGGACGTGGACACTATCAGGTTTTACCTCATATTGATCGACGCTTTAGGCAATGGTGTTTCCTCTTCTCCCAGTAACAGCAACAGCCAGCCGAAGACTTTGTTTCCACAATTCAGTATAAAAGACATGGTAAATACCCAGCATAAAATGCTTACTGAAAACTTAAACATTCATCATCTAGTTGCTGTGGTGGGCGAATCAATGGGTGGATGTCAGGCATTACAATGGGCAGTGAGCTATCCTGACTTTATGGATAAAGTGGTCTCCATCGAAGGAACACCGAAATTCTCGACTTATGACCTGTTATGGACGAATACATATATCGAGTCAGTAATAAATGACACAGCCTATCACGGGGGTAATTATAATATAAATCCTGTTTTGCCATTCGCAACCCATCTGAGTCAGCTGATGTTAACTACCCCTGCATATTTGAACAATTCTGTACCCGCAGACAGCTTTTCGTCATGGCTAGCCTCTATAGGAAATAATCCCTTTACAGTTGATTGCAATAATATGCTGTGGCAAATAAAAGCATGCGCTGCACAAGATATTAGTTCCATGGCTAAAGGTTCGATGGAAAACACGGCTAAAATGATAAAAGCAAAAATGCTGATCATTGCTAATAAACAGGATCATATGATTAATCAGGAACTTTCAATAAAATTTGCCGGAATGGCAAATGCAGAATTGGTTGTTATGGATAATGATTTAGGTCATCTGATTTTTAGTGAGAAAATTCCAATAGAAGCAACGCGAAAGTTTTTATCGCAATAATTTTAACTAAGGCAAATTTTGTCTGGTTTAAAATCTATAATTATGCGGAAGTTGATTATGGAGACGTCTATGTCATTAGGCAGGTTCGTAGTATGAGAATTTTCAAAATATAACATCAATAAATTGTTTAATTTGACTGAGAAAAAATAGATGGAATGAGCAACCCGAAGTCCTTAATAGCGATCAGGCCTGATGGTTATATCGGCATGATTGCAGATTCAGATAATCAGGTTGCCGTAAAAGATTATCTGGTAAAATTCCTATCCCCGGCCGAGTTGGAATAAATTTTCCTCCCCCGAGCCATCATTAATCACCCAAAGATAAATATCCTTTAAGTTTTCTTCCGGACTGCTTCCGGATTGTTTCGTAATTTAGATTACATTAGTGCGAGGTAAGTGCGGTAATCACCGCACTTACCTCGCACTAACTATAAATGAATATCAAATGATTCCCGAAAGAGGGCAGATCAATTTATAAATTTTTATAGAAGGAAAATACAATGGGATCTCAAACAGGATATATCGGCAGGATTGGTAATATAATCCATTATAAAATGGACGGTAAATTCTATACCAGGGCAGCTCCCCGAAAATATAAACAGACCAAGGCAACAAAAGCTAAATCATTTGAATTTGGTATGGCTTCAACCATTGGATGTATCATCCGGCAGAGCCTGGAGTCTGTGATTTTTGATATGAATGATCGTAAAATGCAAACCCGCCTTGTTGGTGAAATTTTTACATGGATGCAAAATGCAAGGCATGAACCTGCTTCGGCTGAGACCCAGCCCACTTTTGATCAGTTTCAATTTTCTGCCGGAAGCCCAAGATTAGCAAACCGCTGGGACGTGAAGTTTAAGGTTAGCAGTCCGGCATCGGGCCAGATACAAATTGAGATTCCATCATTCGTTCCAAAAACTTCATTCAAAGCGCCTCCTGGTGCAAACGCAGTTATTTGCAGAATAGCTTCTGTAGTAATCAAAGTGGAAAATAAAGAAGAGATGGGCAGGGCTCAAAATGAAATCACTTATAAACTGGATAAAAATAAAACAGAATCCCAAA
>DATHNR010000529.1:0-3532 GCA_035485835.1 Puia sp. | reverse complement strand
ATTATCTGTTCATTTCAATAATTGACTTATTAGCTTATTAATTTAAACATTATTTAATAGTAAGGCTATAATTTGTTAATTATTCAAACAGTTTGTCAAACCTTTTGAAAGTTTATATATGTGTTATTTTTCAGGCCGCCTGTGAAAAAAATGAAATGTTTTATTTTTGTAAGATGTAACCCACTGATAAATACCAATTTACATTATCAATAAAATCCGGCTCCTTTTTGTCACCTGCAGCGATTAAGGATTTGATATTGTCTAATTATGAAAAAGGGAGTATTTAACATTTTTTTTTGTTGGATATAAAACTTCCCTAATTTACACGATCTAAATTCAAAACTCACAGTCACATGAGAAAATTTCTAACACTGTTAGCGGTGCTAGTGCTTTTTGGCTCATTAGCATTTTCACAAAGTAAAATAGTTACCGGAAGGGTAACAGATCAGGCGGGCCAGCCGGTTCCTTTTGCAACGATCAGGTTGAAGGGTACAAAAATCGGTACAAGCGCTGATGCGGAGGGTAATTTTACGATTAAGGCAGAATCTTCTCAAACACTTATTGTTTCAGGAACGGGTATCACAAGTAAAGAGACTCCGGTTGGAGATGGGACTGCTTTGGTTATCCAGGTTCAGCACCAGGCGACCAGTTTGTCGGAGGTTGTTGTAACGTCTTTAGGTATTAAGAAAGAAGCCCGTGCAGTAGGTTATAGTACGGCTACGGTTAGTAATCAGACTTTAAATATCTCCAAACCGATCAATGTGGCTGCCGGTTTGATTGGCCAGGTTTCGGGAGCACAGGTCAGCATCATAAATAACGGAGTGGATCCTGAGATCAGGGTTCAGTTAAGAGGTGAGCGTCATATATCTTCTGATAATCAGCCGCTGTTTGTTTTAGACGGAATGCAGATCACCAGTGATTTTCTGGTTACGATCAATCCGGAAGACATAGAAACAACTACAATATTAAAAGGCGCAAGTGCTGCTGCCCTTTATGGCTCCGAAGCAACGAACGGTGTGATTATTTTCACAACCAAGAGGGGAGCTAAGAATGGTAAGTACAGTGTTAATCTAACTCAAACGGCTACTTTTGAAAAATTAGCTTATTTCCCGGCGCTTCAAACAACTTATTCAGGGTACGGTGGTGAAGTCGGAACCTTCTTCCCGGGAACCCCTTATCAGTTTGATGCTACCAATCCGAATACAGGTTTTACAAATTATGTTCCTTTTGAAAACCAGCAGTTCGGCCCCGCATTCAACGGAAACCCGGCTAATGGATATATAGGCATTCCGGATGAAAATGGTAAAGTATACCAGGTTCCCTTCCAGGCTCAATCTGTTGACCCCAGGAGACAATTCTTCCAAACAGGGTTTACCTCACAAACAGATCTCTCTCTTGTGAGTGGGGATACAAAAAATTCGAATTATATCGGTCTCCAGTATGTGTCAGTAAAAGGTACTACGCCGGAAGACCAGTCACAAAGAGCAAGTGCACGTTTTGCAGGGGTAAGAACATTTGGTGTTTTTTCTTATGATTATTCTCTTGGTTATGTATACAAGTACAGTAATGTAGTGGGCAATGATATGACCCAGGCCTGGCCGATTTACTGGACACTTTTAAATACGCCCGCGAATATTCCTATCGGACAATTAAAAGACTGGCAGGATCCGGGACCAGGTAATCTCAATAACTATTACAATGCATATTATATCAACCCATGGTGGCAGGTGGCCAATTCAAGGGTGATTAATAAATCAGATAATTTCCAGGGAGTACTTTCTTTAAATCTTAAGCCTACTTCATGGTTTGGAGCAACGTACAGGATATCTACCGGATTGTCTAACAACATTTTAAAGGCCTACAGAAATGCAGCCGATTTTTCTCCCTGGGCCCAACAGGCTTATGGACCTCCCATTTATGGTACACCCTACAGCGGGAATATTGCCGGTGCGGATGAAGATAAAACAACCTTGCTTAAAAGGATTCAACAAGACATTCTGTTGACTTTCCAGAAGAAATTCGGTGACATTAATGCTACCCTGATTTTAGGAAATACAATCTGGGACAGGTCATCTAATCAGCAGATACAAAGTGTTGGTAACGGAGTTGGTGATTTGAATTATACTCCATACGCAAGTCCACAGGCACAAACTGCTGGACTTATTCTTCCGAATATTTATAATATCGGATATAGTTTCGGGATTCCAAATATCGGAAACGCTATCACATCGTCAAATACAAACAGCAATACTCAGGGTGTAACAGAAACCAGGCTGATTGGGTATTATGCCGATCTTACTTTAGGCTACAATGATTTTCTTTATTTGCACGGAACATTCAGAAGAGATTATTCTTCTCTCCTTGCACCAGGGAACAATTCGTATAATGTCTATGCAGTGGATGCCTCTTATGTATTTACTGACAATATAGATATGTTCAAAAAAAGTGATTTCCTGTCATTTGGTAAATTACATGCAGCATGGAGCCATACGGGTCAGATCACTCTTCCTCCTTATGCTACAGTTAATACATTCGTCGTACCACCTCCTTATCCTTATGGTGGATTAGCAACAGTAGGACTAAACACCACTTATAATAACCCATCTAATACACCGGAAGCGACAAACGAAATTGAAGCAGGAATTGATCTGGCATTCATGCAGAACAGGTTAAGTGTTAGTGCTGTTTATTATACGGACAAGAACTATAATCAGCTTTTCTCAGTTGATTTAAGTTCATCTACCGGATTCCAGGCTGCAAGCGTAAATGCAGCTCAGACCACTTCTACCGGTTGGGAATTTGATGTTCATTACGCCGCAATAAGAAATTCAAAATGGAGATGGGACCTTGGCGGAAACCTGGCGATACAAACCACAACGGTTAACCAATTGTATGGAACGGGAGCGAACGCAACTAAACAAACAGCCATTCAAAATGATAATGAAGCCATTGTAGGAATGTCATTTCCACAGATGTACGTGTATGACTATCTCAGGGATTCTGCAACCGGAAAAGTTATCGTAAGTCCTACAACAGGATTACCTTCCTCAGCAGCCAGTCCTACAGCAGTTGGAAGGACCACTCCAAAATATATCCTGGGCCTTACAAGTACTGTAAGCTATATGGATTTCACTTTGAATATTGTTGCTGATTATCGCGGAGGATATGTTTTTTATAATTCCTCAGAAAAGAGTCTTGATTTTACAGGAGCTTCAGCCCATACTATTACGAACGGCAGACAGAACTTTATCTGGCCGAATTCTGAAGTTGCAGTAAATGGCAAAAATGTTCCGAATACAAATGTGTATACCCAGGATGGAAATCTTGCTTTCTGGGCAAGTTTCCTCTCTCAGGGAAATGTACAGACACCTTATGTAGAAAATGCAGCCGCCTGGAAAATCAGAACGATCAGTCTGAGTTATGATTTCACAAAAATGATAACCGGACAGAATGTTGTAAAAGGCGCCAAGCTAACTGTTTTATGCAATGGCGTTGCAATGTTCAGACCTAAGCAAAATAATTTTACAGATCC
>DATHNR010000528.1:0-3121 GCA_035485835.1 Puia sp. | reverse complement strand
AATATAGCCTGCCTGTAAAAATTGTCGAATAGTGGAAGCCCCGCCTCCGATTCGTATATCTTTTCCTTTAGCTGCACCTTTCGCTTTTTCCAGTGCCGATTCAATTCCATCGGTAACAAAATGAAAATCTGTACCTCCTTTCATCTTGATGGATTTTCTTTCATGATGAGTTAATACAAATACAGGAACGTGATAAGGAGGGTTTTCACCCCACCATCCTTTCCATTCATCATCCGGCCAATTCCCGCGAATGGGCCCAAACATATTTCGTCCCATTATCCACGCTCCGACATTATCAAATGATTTCTCAACAAAATCATTATCTATTCCTTCCTCCCCGCCATCCTGCCCAATCATTTTCCTAAAATATTTGGACGCAAACATCCATTCGTGAACTTCTCTTCCTCTTATACCCAGGGGATTCTCTAAACTCTGAGAGGGGCCTGCGCCATACCCGTCTAATGAGATGGAGTAGGCTATTACTTTTATCTTACCCATATTAGTCTTATTTAATTTTTGAATTTCTTTTTTAATGCAAACAATGCTTCTTCCATTGATTTTTCAGTCGATTTAATTATTTGAGGATTAGATTTAGCTTTTAAGTCTTGAGCCTTAGGCTCAGAAAAAGCTTTAGGCTTTAAGCTTTGGGCCTTAGGCTTTGAAAGGCTTTGGGCCTTAGGCTTAGAAAACGCTTGCTTAATCGACAATGCTATCCGTTTTCTGGCGATATCGACCTCGGTCACTTTTACCTGAACTTTATCATTGAGTTTTAGTACTTCATTGGGGTCGGTGATGAATTTGTCAGCAATTTCACTTACATGAACGAGGCCGTCCTGTTTCACGCCGATATCTATGAATGCACCGAACCTTGTAATATTTGTTACCATGCCCGGAACGATCATTCCGACTTTTATATCTTCTATCTTATAAATATTGGCGAATTCAAATGGTTCCAGTTCAGATCTTGGATCCAGTCCTGGTTTCCTCAATTCATTCAGGATATCCCTGACCGTTAGTTCACCGATGGTTTCGCTGGCATATTTATTTGAATCAATTTTTTTTATCAATTCATCTTTGCCGATTAACGATTTTACCTCCACACCAACATCCAGCGCAATTCTTTCCACCACCTCATAAGCTTCAGGATGCACAGCACTTCCATCGAGTGGATTTTTTCCCTCACGAATTCTTAAGAATCCTGCGCATTGTTCAAAAGCTTTCTCTCCTAAACGTGGAACTTCCAACAGCTGTTTTCTATCCGTGAATTTTCCAATTTCATTTCTGTGTTTAATGATATTGTCTGCAAGCGTCTCCCCGATCCCACTCACATAACTCAATAATTGTTTACCGGCCGTATTGAGGTTAACGCCCACAGCATTCACACAACTAATCACGGTCTGATCCAGTCTTTCTTTCAGTCGCGACTGGTTTACGTCATGCTGATACTGGCCCACGCCAATACTCTTCGGATCAATTTTTACAAGTTCAGCCAGTGGATCCATCAGCCTTCTACCAATACTGATAGAACCCCTGACGGTAATGTCCTTATCCGGAAATTCCTCGCGTGCAGTTTCAGATGCGGAATAGACAGAAGCGCCATCTTCGTTCACAAGGAAGACAGGAAGGCCCAGGTTTAATTTTTTAATGAACTGTTCGGTCTCGCGCCCCGCAGTTCCATCTCCGATGGCAATTGCTTCAATACGGAACTGGTTCACCAGTTCGCGAATTTTATTTTCCGCTTCTTCTAACCTGCCTGCTTCATGGATATAAATGAGGTCTGATTTTTGAAAGTCACCCTGTTCGTCCAGGCAAACGATTTTGCAACCGGTCCGGTATCCCGGATCGATAGCAAGTATCTTCTTGCTGCCAAGTGGTGAACTCAATAATAATTGACGGAGATTTTCTGCAAAAACTGTGATCGCTTCCTCGTCCGCCTTTGTTTTCAGCGACATCCTGAATTCAGATTCCATTCCGGGTTGCAACAATCTGCGCCAGCTGTCTCTGATAGTTTTTTTAATTTCTGCAGCTGAATCACCTGAGCTTTTAATGAACTGATCTTCAATTAAGGTCATTGCATCTTCTTCCGAAGGAGAAATATCCATCCTCAGGAATCCTTCCATGAATCCTCGCAAAACAGCTAAAATCCTGTGAGAAGGAATTGTAGAAATCTTTTCAGAAAAATCAAAATAGTCCCTGAATTTTACAGCTTCAGTTTCCTTTCCTGTAAGGACCTTACTTTCCATTCGGGCAGTTTCTTCGAAAAGTTTTCTCATTTTTGACCGCACCGACTCATCTTCATTTATTAATTCCGCGATGATATCCCTTGCACCCTGGAGTGCTTCATCCGCTGTTTTAATATCATCCTTGAAAAAAAATTCTGCAGATTTCATAAGGTCCAAAGGTTTTTGCTCCAGTATCAGCAATGCCAGTGGTTCCAGACCTTTTTCCCTTGCTGCCTGTGCTTTTGTTTTTCGTTTGGGTTTATATGGCAGGTATATATCTTCGAGTTCAACTTGGGTAAGAACACTATTCAATTTCTGCTGGAGAATCCCGGTCATTTTACCCTGGTCAGAAATCGATTTCTCAATCGCTGCTTTTCGTTCTCTAAATGATTTGAGTAATTTGTATTCATCCTGAATTTTCTGAATGACTACTTCATCCAGAGCGCCGGTTCTGTCTTTCCGGTAACGCGCAATAAAAGGAATGGTCGAACCTTCTTCAAGCAGGTCCAATACCGTTTCAACCTGATGCGGATGGATCTTTAATTTTTCACTTATCTTGGGCGCCAATTCAATCATCCTACAAAACTAATTGCTGTTCCGCTAAAGAAAAATTTTATCTGCGTTAGCCTGCCTGCTGAAATTTAATTTTTAAAATTTAATTTTATAGACGTGAAAAGAATGTCATTTACGATAGCATTAATTGTCAGTTCGTTTCTATTAGGTTTCACATTTAAGACAGTCATATCTAATAAAAAAAATACAAAAATGAAAAAAGTAACTGGAATAGGTGGTGTTTTCTTCAAAAGTAAAGATCCGAACGCAATTAATGAATGGTATAAAACACATCTTGGGTTTGACACAACCCCCTATGGAACAAGCTTTGAGTGGCGGCAGCTTGA
>DATHNR010000527.1:0-3451 GCA_035485835.1 Puia sp. | reverse complement strand
TGAATGTAGTAATTTGTAAGATCGTTGGTAGTAAATGCATTGTTTTCACCCCCGGCCATCAGCAGGGGACTTTCAAAGTCTTTTATATTGACAGATCCGCCGAACATCAGATGTTCAAATAAGTGGGCAAAACCCGTTTTGCCAGGGTCTTCATCACGTGCACCAACGTCATAAAGTACATTGAGCACGGCCATAGGTGTGGTATGATCTTCGTGCACAATAAATCTTAAACCATTACTAAGCGTATATTTTTTGTAATCAATTTGCATGGAATTAGTCTTTCAATTCTTTTAAAAAGAAGTGCAAGGTAATAAGACTTAAATAACCGGGATGAAAGAATTCAGAGAATGCTTTTTACTTTTAAATTCAGCTCCAGCATACCACCCCCACCAGGACGGTTAACGAGGATTTTCACACGCTCACCTGTATTTTGGAGCATGGATTTATAAAGCTGAAGGTTTTGCGACATATTGCTGTTTATCCCGACAACGATGTCATCAACCTTAAATCCGGCTTTATCGGCTGGAGAATCTTTCATAACATCGCCAACGCGGATTTCGCCTTCGATCCAATACAGTCCAAGACCGGTATAGGAATAATCAAATGGATCGCGGAAATGCGAGTTGGGAATCAAATAAAAAATTCTTTTATCGTAATTCAAAATGATATTAAATCTCCGTAAAACATCATTACCAATGAGTCCCGCCAGGAAAGGATAAGAAGTGACATTGAATGCATCATCGAAAATATGTGTCGGAATATTCCGGAAACGATAAGGACCCAGTTTGAATTCTTTCATCGTTGTTACTTTCATATTTGCCTTCCCACCCATACCCTGAGCCTGTGTGGGGAGAGGTTTTTTCTCTGTATTTAATATTGAACTGTCGTTTATAAAATCTGAATTCAGGAGCAGGCAAAGACCGGCACCCGTATCAAAATAGAAACTGGCGTTCACATCCCTGACATCTCTGAGTTCACCACCTACTATCGGCAGATTTACAATATTCGGTTTAATGGTAAAGCCACCTTTTGGATATTTGAAATTTCCTCTCGAATAAACGTACATCTGATTGCTGTCATAATCAATTTTTACAATGTACCTGGAATAAAAACTTAGTCCGATGATACCATCGATCCGGTCGCCATAAACGCTGCTTAAAATATCATAATCACTCACATGAAAATTTAAACTGTCAACTTTAAGATTTCCGATGAGCAGGCTACGGTTATTGACATATCTTAATTGCCTTATTCCGCCAATTCCGCTTATGAATTTGTCGGTAAGCTGTGGAGTAATATTGAGCCGTACGCAAGTAATGGAGTCCAGGGAAATTCCACCGCTTCCGGTATCCATAATGAAATTCAAAGTGTCAGGATAGCCCACAAGTTGGGCTTTAACTACTACCACACCACCAGTAAAAGTGGTAAAGGGGATCTGCGTAATGAGTCTGGAAGGAGGATTTGAATTTTTTTGCGCATGTCCATTGATAAATAATGTCAGTGCCAGGAGAAAAATGCTGAACATTTTAGGCATAGATGCATGCACACAAACTGAATTCGATTCGTCGGCGATTTTCATAATTCAAAAGCGGTCGTTAGTTTGGTATAGATTTTTATAAAACCTACTTTATAAATCTACAATAATTTTTACAGCTTTTCCTTCCGTTTATATAATTATTGATTTGAAAAATTGCTGTCCTAAATTTGCTTTTATAAGCCAAAGCTGAAAGCTTAAAGCCCAAAACATGTACATATGATGCGAATTGATAATTTTAATAAACACATTTCGTGATGGATTTGTCCAATTTATATGAAAGGGCCCTGCAATTTGAATTCCTGGCGGCAGAAGAAGGCGTTTTGCTTTTTAATGAAGCGCCGCTGACAGATCTTATGTACATAGCCGATCAGCTGAGGCAAAAACAGGTGGGACAGGGAACAGTAACATGGCAGATAGACAGGAATGTGAATACCACCAATGTTTGTATTGCGAACTGCAAATTTTGTAATTTTTATAGAATTCCGGGTCATCCGGATGCGTATATAACGGACATCAATACCTACATTAAGAAAATTGAGGAGACATTTCGCTGGGGGGGAGATCAGTTATTATTGCAGGGAGGTCATCATCCAAATTTAGGATTGAGTTTTTATACCGATTTGTTTCGCGAGCTCAAGTCCAGATATCCACAATTAAAATTGCATACACTGGGCCCTCCCGAAATTGCACATATCTGTAAACTTGAAAAGAAATCACATAAGGAAGTTATAACCGCTCTTCGTGATGCGGGCATGGACTCGCTTCCCGGAGCAGGAGCCGAAATACTGGTAGACAGGGTAAGGAGACTGGTTAGTAAAGGAAAATGCGGTGCACAGGAATGGCTTGATATTATGCGGGAAGCACACCATCAGCATATTACCACTTCGGCTACCATGATGTTTGGGCACGTTGAGACCATTATGGAAAGATTTGAACACCTGGTAAGCATACGAGAGGTACAGTCTGCAAAACCCAGGGATGCAAAGGGATTTTTGGCATTTATTCCATGGACCTTTCAGGATGCGGATACACTACTTGCCAGGATTCGTGGAGTTCACAATCTGACGACGCCGGAAGAATATATCAGAATGATTGCCATGAGCCGTATAATGCTTCCCAATGTGAAAAACATTCAGGCCTCCTGGCTTACCGTTGGAAAAGAAACTGCACAGGCATGTCTTCATGCCGGTGCCAATGACTTTGGCAGTATAATGCTGGAAGAGAACGTAGTAAGTGCTGCCGGCGCACCCCATAGGTTTACCAGTAAAACCATTCAGGCAGCCATAAAGGAAGCGGGTTTTAAACCCCAGCTGAGAAATCAGCAATACGAATTCCGCGAATTGCCCGCGTTTATGGAAGAGCAGGTGATTGATTACTAAAGCTTAAGGCTTAACGCCTAACGCGCAACGCGCAACGCGCAACGCCAATATGACTTCAGATCTCTGAACTATAAATTGCGTTAAGCGTTACGCGTTGCGCGTTGCGCGTTAAGCGTTGGACGTTAAGCGTAAATAAGGTTTTTTAGCCACATTTCATAAGTTAAATCATAGTTTTAGCGTTAATGGGGTAATCCTTTACTATGCAAAGCCCCTTCCGTAAGCTAGTACGCATTTCCATCGTTTTATTTGCGACCGTTTTATTGTGTAATTTCTTTGCATATTATCTGGTAAACAAGAAATCTGCTGAGAATGAAGAACTTATAATAGCTAGATCCTTATCAGGGAGGCAACAGACCCTCAGCCAGATTATTTCGACCCAGGCAGCTCTTATATCGGGTGGCTTATACGGAGAAGCGGAAACCAGGCAAATAAAGGATAGTCTCCAGACAGTTCTTTCCACATTTAAAATTCAGGAGGAACAGCTTCAGAAAAAGGTTGAGCAGTCAAAAACGCCTCTTCCTGCACATGTTTTCAA
>DATHNR010000526.1:0-11602 GCA_035485835.1 Puia sp. | reverse complement strand
AAAAACAGGTTACCAGAATATTAGATCTTTTCGGGTGGGAAACGGAGGATATGGGCTTTGTGGAATCGGCCCGCGCCATCGAACCACTTTCCGTTCTCTGGTGCATCCCGGGATTCCTGAGAAATCAATGGACCCATGCTTTTAAGCTGCTGAAATGAAGCGGTGCAAAAGTATTATCCAGATTTTTATGTAATCAAAATGATTAAAGAATTCAGTCCTCATTGAATTTCGGAGAAATGAAAATCGTTTACTCTGATTGAATAAAATCGGCGAGCAATTTCATGCGGAAATAAAGATTGCTCATCATGAGTGAGATGTTATTTCGTACATCTTTCACGGAGTCGTGGTTCATTTTTTTGATGTTTTTCAGCTCCACAATCTTCTCATCTATTTTATCAACCAGCTTTTCCGCGGTCCACCCCGTATATTTTTTATTTCTTTCCTCATAAATAATCGAAGCCCGGATAATTCCTGCTCGAAGTTTTTTAAAGGAGAAATTTTCTTTGATAGCCGACTGAATCGCATCACGGGATAAAAGATCGATCATCATATCATAAGGTGACTGGTTGATGAAACCATTTTTAAACACATTAAGGTTATCACGCAGTTCAATGATAACCTGTTTTTTATTTACATCGTTTGTCTTCGATTTTTTATATAAAAAAGCGAGCAGATCTTTGAGCGGAGCTATACTGCTGTTAAACCATTCCATCGGATAAATATAAAAATTACCATCCAACCCATCTTAAAATAAAAGGTTTCAGCACCATCTTTTTATTCGATGGATGTTTATACATAGAATAAAAATTTGCTATTGACAATCAGCATCTTAGAATAGAAACTGTGAAAATTTATTTAAAGTCTACTTAATTAATAGAGAAAGAATATATTTGTAATCCTTCTGAGAGATTTTTCTAATTTAAAATGTACTACAATGAGCTTACGTTTAGGGGATATTGCTCCCAACTTCAAAGCCAAAACATCGATTGGCGAAATTGACTTTTATGATTTTCTTGGTAATTCATGGGGTATTTTGTTTTCGCATCCTGCCGATTATACACCTGTCTGTACAACAGAACTTGGAAAAACCGCAGCCCTGAAGGATGAATTTGCCAAACGCAACGTAAAAGTGCTTGCATTAAGCGTCGATACTTTGGATCGTCATCATGGATGGATCAATGATATCAACGAAACTCAACACGTAAATGTTGAATTCCCCATCATTTCTGATGATGACAGAAAGGTAAGCACGCTGTATGATTTTATTCATCCGAATGCTTCTGCTACTGCAACCGTTCGTTCTCTCGTAGTTATAGGTCCTGATAAAACTGTAAAATTGATTATTACCTATCCTGCATCTACCGGGAGAAATTTTGTGGAAGTTTTGCGTGTAGTGGATTCACTGCAGTTAACAGCGAACTACAGTGTGGCAACGCCGGTTGACTGGAAGGAAGGGGAAGATGTGATAGTTGTTCCGGCCATTTCAACTGAAGATGCTATTAAGAAATTTCCAAAAGGAGTTAAAGTTGTCAAACCGTATTTAAGATATACCCCGCAACCGAATATTTGATAAAGTAAAAAGTAATCTTTTTACTTAATTTTTGAAAAGGCCTTAAGCATAAACTTAGGGCTTTTTGGTTATGAATTATGGGTTATGAACTCTTATACTCCTATACTTCTCTCACTCTCACCCGTCTTCTCCCGCAAGTGCGGGATTCTACGGGCAAAGCACTCTCACCCGCCTTCTCCCGCAAGTGCGGGATTCGGCGGGCAAAGCACTCTCACACTTGTTTTAGGCTTTTCTCATCTGATTTAGCAATGCACGCAGATCTTTAGGCATTTCAGCTTCAACCGTAACTTTTTTCCCTTTCAAATCTGTAAAGGAGAGTTTTGCAGCATGCAGTGCAAGCCTGCCCAGAATGGGCTTCTCTTCATCGAAGCCCGAATGTTTGTAGTTTCTTTTAAGAGCAGATACAAAAACAGGTTTACCATCGCCGTATAATGGATCGCATAAAATAGGGTGGCCTGTTTCTTTCATATGAACTCTTATCTGGTGAGTGCGACCTGTAAAAAGATCAAATTTCAGAAATGCATATTTGCCAAAATTTTCTATTATCTCATACCCCGTGGAGGCTGCTTTGCCTTTACGGTGAGCGATCATAGAGCCGTTTTTTGCCGGATGCTCCTGGATCGGGAATTCAATGATTCCGGAAGAATTTGCCGGAACACCCCAAACGATTCCGAAATATGTTTTTTCCACCTGTCGTTCCTGAAAAATAACTGAGAAGAACTGATGAGCTTCGGCTGTTTTGGCAAACAAGATCACTCCACTTGTTTCACGGTCAAGACGATGAACAGTAAAAATTTGTTTGTATTTTTCTGTAAGTAAATCTTTGAGAGAAGGAGCTGACTGTGTCCGGTCAGGCACGCTCAACAAACCGGCGGGCTTATTGAGAGCTATGTATTCATCTGTTTCAAGTAGTATTTCTGGTAATTTCATATGGTTGGTGCTTGACGGTTGACGGCTGGGAGTTGATAATAGACAGTTGACAGTTGATTTTCAATAAATTTTCGGAATGCAAATTAAGAAATGCGTTAGGCGTTAAGCGTTAAGCGTTAGGCTTTATGCCTTAAGCCGCAGGCTTAAGACTTCAGGTATTTCAATGCGCGTATTTCTTTTTCAGTAAGAAAACGCCAGTTGCCCCTCTGTACATTTTTTTTTGTAAGACCGGCGTACATGACACGGTCCAGCGTTTTGACTTCATATCCGAGTGCAGCAAAAATGCGTCGAACGATCCGGTTTTTGCCACTGTGAATTTCCAGACCGATCTGTGTTTTATCTTTCGGATCTGCATAAGCCATTTCATCAACTTTTGCCATACCATCTTCCAGTTCTATTCCACCCATGATTTTTTCATAATGCTGCCTGGTAAGCGGTTTATCCAATCCCACATGATAAACTTTCTTCATTTCATTTTTCGGATGAGATAATTTCTGCGCAAGATCTCCATCATTGGTAAATAATAAAACACCTGAAGTGTTCCTGTCCAGTCGTCCGATTGGATAGACTCTCTCTTCCGTGGCTTTGCTGATCAATTGCTGAACAGTTTTTCTTCCCTGCGGATCCGTTGTCGTTGTAAGAAAATCCTTTGGCTTATTCAAAAGTATGTATACGAAATGACTCGAAACAGTTACTTTTTTCCCGTTCACTTTAACGGTATCGGTATACAAAACTTTTGTACCCGGATCTGTTACAATATTGCCATTTACTGTCACCTTACCTTCTTTAACCAGAATAGCTGCTGCCCGTCTTGAACTTATGCCGGCATGCGCGACATACTTATTCAAAGGAAGCGTGGTTGCATTGTTTTGAGAAATCGCGTCTTCATTATTGGCTTCATTATTTTTACCTGCAATTTCATTTTGTAATGAAGCTGGTTTTTTATTGTTTGAAACTGTAGGGGATTTTTTATTGTGTGGAAGAACGGAGTTCTTTTTGAAAGAAATTTTTGCAACGGCACCTCCCGATCTTTGCTCCTTTACTGGTATAGTATTTAAAGTTGCTGCAACGGCACGTTTATTTCTCTTCTCTTCAAAATGCCGGTCAACTGCTTCTCTCCTTTCTTTTTTTACAAGTTTTTTTTCCTGACGGATTTCTTCTTTTACCGCACTAGTCCGTTTGCGGTTGAAGAATTTACTGAAATTGTCTGTTTTGCGTTTCATGGCATTTGGGGTGAAGCATTTTTATTGGCCAGTTGCCCGCAGGCTGCGTCGATATCTTTACCACGGCTTCTGCGAAGTCTTGCATTAACCTTATTTTTCTCCAGGTGTTTCATGAAGATATTCACTACAGATTCTTCCGGTTTGGAGAAGATCGCATTTTCAATCGGATTATACTCTATAATGTTGACCAGGTCGGCCGGCACCTGACGATAGATTTTTATCAGTTCGTCAGCATCTTTCAGACTGTCATTGAAATCCTGAAACAGGATGTATTCAAAAGTGATTTCGTTACCTGTTTCTTTGTAGAAATAATTGAGTGCATCGATCAGGGAACGAATATTAT
Organism: Puia sp.; assembly: GCA_035485835.1. GTDB lineage: Bacteria > Bacteroidota > Bacteroidia > Chitinophagales > Chitinophagaceae > Puia. The sequence goes on along the minus strand of DATHNR010000526.1, from coordinate 7,536 downwards.
TCGTGTCGTTGATCGGCATGATCTCATGCCGTTTGGCATCGTTGGCTGCATGTAATGAAAGTGCCAGTTTAAATTTCACTTTATCATCTCCCAGCTGGCGGATCATTTTTGCAACTCCGGCGGTGGAAACTGTGATTCGACGGGGACTCATACCCAGACCTTCTGCAGAGCTGATCCTGTCAATTGCTTTCAATACATTTTTATAATTGAGCAGGGGTTCACCCATACCCATGAATACGATATTACTGAGTCTTTTGTCGTAGGTCTTTTCAGCCTGCTGGTTAATCATGACAACCTGGTCATAAATCTCATCGAATTCGAGATTCCTTTCCCTTTCCATATAACCTGTCGCGCAAAATTTGCAACTCAACGAACAACCGATCTGTGAAGAAACGCAGGCCGTTCTGCGTTCATCGGTGGGAATAAGTACACCTTCCACAAAGTGATTGTCGAAGGTTTTAAACCTTGTTTTTACCGTTCCGTCAGCACTATATTGTGTGGTATCTATCCTGAGGGCCGGAAAGGAAAAATCTTTAGCAAGTTTGGCCCGCAATTCTTTGCTGAGGTTGGTCATATCCTCGAACTTAAAAGCGTGCTTTTGCCAGATCCATTCATAAACCTGCCCGGCTCTGAATTTAGGTTCACCCAGATCTTCAAAATATTCTCCAATTTCCGACCGCGAAAGCGTCCGGATATTTGTTTTGTCTGTTTTCATGAACTGGCAAAGGTAATACTAAAGCAAGTATGGGAGTATGGGAGTATGGGAGTATGGAACTTTGACACTGAATTTTAATTAAGCTTATTAAAATGACCGTTGTTAGTTCAGCATTTGGAAGTCTTTTTCCACTCCCATACTCCCATACTCCCATACTTGCCTTAGCTTTACGCCCTTATCTGAAAAAATGAAAAAAGTCTATGTAATTGACGCCGTGCGAACCCCGATCGGTAAATACGGAGGCGCGCTGGCGGCCGTTCGTCCGGATGATCTCCTTTCATATGTAGTTCGTGCTCTTCTTGTTCGCAATGACTCCATCGATCCTGAAGCTATTGAAGACCTGGTTGCCGGAGATGCAAATCAGGCCGGGGAGGATAATCGTAATGTGGCACGCATGGCTGCTTTGATGTCGGGCTTACCCGTTTCAGTAGCGGGAACCACAGTAAACAGGCTCTGTGCTTCGGGTCTTCAGGCAATTATGGATGCTTCCAGGTCAATTATGTGTGGTGAAGGCGATTTGTATATCGCAGCAGGTGTGGAGAGTATGTCGCGCGCTCCATTTGTGATGGCCAAACCTACTTCTGCTTATAGCCGTAAACTGGAAATGGTAGATACTACCATCGGGTGGCGTTTTCCAAATAAAAAACTTACGGATCAATACCATCCTTTTTCGATGGGTGAAACTGCAGAAAATGTTGCCCAGCGATGGAAGATTTCACGTATGGCGCAGGACGAATTCGCCCTCGAATCCCAAACGAAATATTTTACCGCCCTGGCTGCAGAAAAATGGAACGATGAAATAGTGGCGGTGGAACTCATGCAGGATCAGCTTGTTAGCTGGGTTACAAAAGATGAGCATCCCAGGGAGACATCTATGGAAAAGCTTGCCAGGCTTAAACCTGCATTCTTAAAAGATGGAACAGTAACTGCAGGTAATTCAGCCGGAATCAATGACGGCGCGGCCGCCCTGTTGCTGGCAAGTGAAGAAGCCGTAAAAAATTACAATCTTCAACCGATTGCAACCGTCGTTTCGATGGGAGTAGCCGGAGTGGATCCGGCTATCATGGGACTTGGTCCTGTACCTGCTTCCCAAAAAGCTATTTACCGGGCAGGTTTGACATTGGATGATGTGGGTCTTATAGAACTCAATGAAGCATTCGCCTCACAGGCCATCGCCTGTATACATGATCTGGATCTTGACCTGCAAAAAATTAACGTGAACGGCGGATCTATTGCCCTCGGCCATCCACTTGGTTGCAGCGGAGTGCGCATTTCCACCACTTTACTACACGAAATGAAAAGACGTGGTACAAAATACGGTCTCGCTACAATGTGTGTCGGTGTCGGGCAGGGCGCGGCGGTTATTTTTGAAGGTGTTTAACTGAAAAATTGCATACTTTGTCCTCAGTGCATCAGCACTGGGAACAGCAACTATCGGCATAGTGGATGTCTCACCATTGTACCGCTGGTTGGTCATTATTTGTGCCAGCGTCTCGTGGTTTTGATGATAATGATCGAATGCAACTTCATCCCATATATAAAGACTTATCAGGATGACGATGGACATGCCAACAGAAAGCCCGGCGATATTAATAAAAGAAGAGGTTCTGTTTTTCAGCAGATTTCTTAATGCGATTCTGAAATAGTGCTTTAGCATAAGAATCTTTTTAAGATACCATGCCGGCAACAACAGCAATGCCAGATTGCAAAAATGTGACTTTCAATTAAATAGAGAAAGCTTGAAGAATATGTCTGGTCGATTTTATTACAAGCCACGTTCTTATTTGAACATATGGATTAATAACCCATATCTCATAACCCGTATCTCATAATTGAAATAATCTCCCCGAACCCAACTTCTGTCTGCACACCCGATTTTAGATCCTTGACTTTCGCAACGCCGGTATTGAGTTCATCGGATCCAATGATTACAACCAATGGTATCTGTTTTTTCTCGGCGTATTTAAATTGTTTATCAAATTTCGCCTGCTCATGATAAATTTCGGAACGGATACCCTCCTGCCTCAGCTCCTGCATAAGTTCAAAACTTTTCATAGCAGCTTCTTCACCCAGGTTAAAAAAGAGCACCTGCGTAGATCGTTGAACAGCAGGAGGGAAAACTTTTAACTCTTCCATCACGTCATAAATTCTATCCACTCCGAATGAAATACCGACCCCTGGAATTCCAGGAACTCCGAAGAGTCCTGTTAGATCGTCATACCTGCCACCGCCTCCGATACTACCAATATTCACATCTTTTGCGCGCACTTCGAAGATGATTCCTGTATAATAATTTAAACCCCGGGCAAGAGAAAAATCCAGTACAATTTTTCCGGAATCGTGCAAAGGTTTTAATTTCCCCTCAGACGTTTTTTTCTTATTTGCTCCTGTAAAAAATTTCAGGACAAATTGGAGATCATCAATACCAGCCTTCGTGAATTTATTTGGAAGAAGTGCGGCTAGCTGTTTAATTTTTTCTTCATTATCTCCATCAATACGCAGGTATTTATCGATCACGCCAATTTGATCTGTGTTTAGATTTTTTTCAATGAGCTCTTCTTTTACTTTCTCTATACCGATTTTATCCAGCTTATCAATGGCCGTTGTGATGTTTGTTGTTTGCGATTCACCTCCGCAGAATTCTGCAAGTCCTGCAAGGATCTTCCGGTGATTCAGCCGTATCTCCACCTCAATGCCGAGTTTTTCAAAAACGGTCAGATAGATTTGTGTGAGTTCAACTTCATTTATAAGAGCTTTACTTCCAACCACGTCCGCATCACACTGATAAAATTCACGGTACCTTCCTTTTTGTGGGCGGTCGGCACGCCATACCGGTTGCATCTGGTATCTTCTGAAAGGGAAACTTATTTCATTCTGATGCATGACCACGAAACGTGCGAAAGGAATCGTAAGATCGTATCGGAGTGCGCGTTCGGTAATTCCCTTATCATTTTTCCCGTTGAGAATATTTTCAAAAGCCGCTCGGGCAGTTTCTTTTTTCGAAACATGGTCAAGGCCGTTGTTGAGGATCTTGAAGATGAGCTTATCCCCTTCTTCACCATATTTACCGATCAGGGTATCCAGGTTTTCCATCGCGGGAGTTTCGATAGGCTCATATCCGTAACATTCAAAAACCGATCGGATGGTTTCAAAAATGAAATTTCGCTTATGCACCGTTTCCGGTCCGAAATCCCGCGTACCCTGAGGTAATCCCGGTTTGCTCATGATCAGGCAGTTTTAAGATATCCGTATTTTTCAATGATCTTCTCGCAGGCCTTATCTATCATATTATACACTTCATGGTAACCTGGCTCTTCCCCGAACCATGGATCAGGCACATCGAGATTTTCGCCCGGATAAATTTCATTCAATAACAGATCGGTTTTCTCCGCATTGAATTTTTTGCGGGCGATTTTTTTCATATGCACCAGAATATCGGACGACATCGCATAGATCTTATCGAAACGGTCAAAATCATCTGGCACAAAGGCGCGGGCGGATTGTTGGCTGATATCTACAGCATGTAGTTTTGCAACTTTCTGTGAGAGCGGGTGGGGGGCTTCGCCGATGTGATAACTGTTATTCGTTCCGGCGCTGTCTATTTCCCAATGGAGCCCCAACTTTTTTGCTTTGGACTCAAGGATTCCTTCGGCGAGCGGACTCCGGCAAATATTACCCAGACAAACCATTAAAATTTTCATGCCAGCAAAAGTAATATAAAAGCTTAAAGCCGAAAGCCGAAAGCTTAAAGCCGAAAGCCTAAAGCTGAAAGCCTAAAACCGTCAACTCATTTATGGAATCTTCTTCAATCAGCATCTCAATTCCACTGCGCAGGTTCTATTTCTGATTCATTCATCCGATAAAACAGATTATATGGAACCAATCGACATGCTACAAGCCGATCCACTGGATATACTTTTTGAAAACAGGAATAAATCATACGGGGCATATCCCTTAAGGAAATACTATTCACAGAGACTTTATATTTCCATGGGGGTTACTTTATCAATTGTTATTATGGGAACATTTCTTTCTTTATATTTTCATAATAATCCCATAATTAAGCAATTGAATCCCATTCCCGATACGCAATTTGATTCCATTGATTTAACTCCTCCTCAAAAACCAATTCCACCAGCTTTTAAACGATCAATTCACAGGCCACCTGTCGCGTTGATTGAAGTAACTCCACCACTTATTATCCACGAAAATAAACCCATACCCCCGATTACGGCCGTTGAAGAAATCAAAGAAGCAGTCATCGGAGTAAAGACATTGGCAGGAGGTTTGGATAATGGCGGACCTCAAAATAATGGGAACTCAACAGGTTCGGATTTACAATCAGTTACATCGGTTGCAACTAAAGATGAAGTGTTGAAGATAGCCGAAGTCATGCCGGAATTTCCCGGAGGTATAGAAGCATTGAAGAGGTACCTGGAAAGGAACCTGCGTATGCCCGAAAGCAGCATGGAGCCCGGAACAACTGTCCATGTAATTGCACGTTTTGTTGTGGGTGAAGATGGAAAAGTTCGTGACATTGAAATTATTAAGGAGGCAGAAGCTGTTTTCAATATTGAAGTGAAGCGTGTAATTTCGAAAATGCCTGATTGGAAGCCCGGCTCTCAGAATCACCGGAAAGTTGCCGTATATTTTAATCTGCCGGTAAATTTTGTAAACACGGAGTAGGGATGACGGATGATCCCTCAGGTATGGGAAAAGTTGGCGGTTTGCAGATTAGCACTCTCACACCCTCACGCTTGCTTTAAGCTTTAAGCTTTTTTAGTATCTTGCCAGTCGCTTATAAACGAATGCTCATGCCGGAAGAAAAAGATCTGGATAGTCGTGCCAAAGGTTACAGAATGAGGAGGTCCATTATGGACTATGGTATGGGTGTGGTTATATTCTGCCTGGGTATATTTTTCCTCCTTGCACCCAAACTCGGTGTTGCATTTAATATAGATGATAAATTCCGGTATTTTTTTGCAGGTCTGTGTATTCTTTATGGACTGTTCCGTATTTACAGAGGGTACAAAAAAAATTATTTTAACTAATCCTCAAAGAGGATAAACAGGATGAAGAATTGTTTGCCATTCATCGTATATGGGTTTGCTGCCTTGTCTTTTACAGGTTGTCATTCCGGCCCCGGGATACCTGTGGAAACACCTACCTCGGGTACAATACATATTAGTGTGGATGAATCTTTTAAACCCGTAATTGATTCTCAGCTCAAAGTATTTGAAAGCTCTTTTCCCGATGCCAGTATCCTCGTTGACTATAAGCCGGAAGCGGCCTGTCTGAAAGATATTTATAATGACAGCACCCGTATGGTTATCATCACCCGTGGGTTAACCCTTTCAGAAGAACATTATTTTAATGATACCGTGAAGACGCCGGCCGTTTCGGGAATTCTGGCCTATGATGCCGTAGCACTCGTTATGAATAATAGCGCAAAGGATACATTAATGAGCATGGATGAAGTAAGGGCCCTGCTGGAAGGAAATGATAAAAAGAAGCGGGAAGTGGTTATGGACGGAGTTTCAGCAACGAGCACTGTTCGTTATGTGCTGGATTCCATCCTGGCTGGCAAAACATTAGGGAAAAATGTAATAGCTGCCAGGTCAAGTCCCCAGGTGATTTCCTATGTTGCCGACCATGAAAATGCCATTGGCTTTATCGGGGTGAGCTGGATTGGGGATCAGGAAGATTCCATGGATCTGGCATTTCTGAAAAAAGTGAAGGTGGTGGCTATCCGGTGCGATCGTTGTACAGATCAACCCTATGTATATCCTTTTCAGGCTAATATTGTATTTAAAAAATATCCTATGGTCAGAGGATTGTATTATATCCTGAAAGAGAATTACAGCGGTGTAGGGAATAATTTTGTTAATTTCTTAATTAATGAAAGAGGTCAGCTTATTTTTAAGAGAGCCTACCTTGTACCTGCACGAATGAATTTTGATGTTCGTAATGTAGATATGGAGCCCCAATAATCTTTTTTAGATATATTTATAAAAAAATAAACAGAGATTCAGAATGAGAACACTTAGCATCAGCCTGTTACTGGCTTTTACTTTCATAAGTGGTACAGTTAAGGCTCAGACTTTAGAAGAAGGCAAACGGCTTTTGTATTATGAGCGGTTTGCAAGTGCCCAGGCCGCATTTGAAAAAGCCCTGAATGCCAATCCAAATAATATTGATGCGGTATACTGGCTTGGACAAACCATGATTCATCGCAGAGACACCCGGGATACAGCAGGTGCAAAAGCGCTTTACCAGAAAATGCTGGCAACTAACGGTAATGCACCCCTGCTTTTAGTGGGCATGGGTCATATAGAATTGTTGTACGGAAACAAAACAGATTCCCGTCAGAGATTTGAAACGGCGATCAGTCTTACGAAAGAAAAAGACATCAATGTATTAAATGCCGTGGCTTATGCCAATATTGATGCAAAGGATGGTGATCCGAATTATGCAATTCAGAAACTAACTACTGCCACACAGATAAAAAGATTCAACGACCCCGAAACCTATGTATTAATGGGTGATGCTTATCGCCGACTGCTGGATGGTGGCAATGCAATTCAGAGTTATCAGAAAGCACTTGACCTGAATCCAAAACTTGCAGAAGCCGAAATGAAAGAAGGTATCATTTATCTTACGCAGAATAACCGTGAATATTTTCTACCCAAATTTGAATCTGCCGTCACCATGGATCCTGCTTATGCACCTGCATATCAGCAACTATTCCTGTATTGGTACCTGAGGGATGTAAATAAAGCAGCTGATTACCTGGATAAATATGCTGCGAATTCTGATCAGGG
>DATHNR010000525.1:0-10426 GCA_035485835.1 Puia sp. | reverse complement strand
TGGAACTAATTTCTATCAGTATGATAACTTTATGAACACGGACGGAAAGTCGGATAACTGTTATATTAACAGTGATAACGTAACCGCCGAGCAGCCACTCGAATATTTTTCAACCGTGAATGCTTCCAATACCAATGTTCAGAGGGACTGGCAGGAACTGTATAACGATATCAGAGCAGCGAACGCTGTGCTGGATGATGTTCCCAACATCACTGATCCTGCTTTAACCGATGCGAGAAAAATAATGATTTTAGGTGAGGCCAGATTTTTACGTGCAATACATTATTATTGGCTTGTTACCGAATGGGGCGAGTGTCCGATTATTACGACTGTCACCAACGGAGGCAATTTATATCCTGCACGCAATAAGGTACCCGAAGTCTATGCACAGATTATTAGTGACCTGCAATATGCCGATAGTGTATTGGATGTTGCACCTTATAATGGACAATTGGGGAGAGCAACAAAGGGAGCTGCGGAATCCATGCTGGCTAAAACCTATGCACAAATGGGTGATTACACGAATTGTCTTACTTATTGTAATAAAGTCATAAATAGCGGTTCCTATTCTTTGGTGAGCAATTTTGCAAATCTTTGGGGAGTAGCGAATAAAAACAATGTAGAATCCATTTTTGAATTGCAGTCAAATGCTATTGCATATGGTTTTTTCGGCTTTGAAATCTTTGATTTTGTCGCAGCAGATGGTTATCCCAAACGCGATATCGCTTCTGCGAATCTGATTGCTGCGTTTAAAGCGGCTGGCGATACCCTCACAAGATATAAGACTACAATCAATTGGCAGATCCCTGGCGCGGCTTTCACCATGCCGCCGAATGCGTGGGATCCCAGTCAGCCAATACCCTTTATGAATAAATATCCTGATGCAGACGGTTATTTTTCTCCGGATGATATTGTTCTGATACGTCTGGCTGATATTATATTATTGGCCGCAGAAGCAAACAATCAATTGGGAAATACGACCGCGGCAACTACAGAACTAAATCAAATAAGAACCCGTGCAGGTTTACCAAATACAACTGCAACTTCACAAAGCGACCTGGCCATGGCAATTTTAAATGAACGTCAACTGGAACTGGTATTTGAATGCACCCGGTGGAACGATCTGCAAAGGGCCGATGCAAACGGAATATTAAATATCGTTACATTGATGGGTACCCAGGTAGATTCTCATGGTAATAATCTAAATTATAATATGAATCCAAATAAATACCAGTATATTTTTCCAGTGCCACAGCAAGATTTACTTTTGAATAAAAATCTTACCCAGAATCCCGGGTACTGATCTTTGTGTTGTTTATTATTTTGAGGAAAAAGTACAAATAAGATGAGATCCGTGATGGCATTTGTTATTTTGATAAGCAGTTTCCTTTCCCTGTTTTCATGTTCAAGAGACAATAATTCAGGTAGCGGCGGTACGACCCCACCTGTGAACAATCAAGCCAGTGACGTGAGTTATTGGCTCACGAAAGGAGATCAGACAGTATTGTTGCAAAAACAAAATGTGTCATTGATATTTGGATCGAATGCTAATTCTAATCCCTTTATCGATGTGGACAGCACACAAACATTTCAAACCGTTGACGGATTTGGCTTTACACTGACGGGAGGAAGCGCATATGTAATAAATCAAATGGATGCAGGTAGCAGGGCTTCTTTGCTGAAAGAGTTATTTGGAAATGACAGTCTTTCTATGGGCATCAGTTATCTGCGACTTTCCATAGGATCTTCTGATCTGAATGCTTCTGTTTTTAGTTATGACGATATGCCTGTGGGGCAATCCGACACGAGTCTTGTTCATTTTAGCCTGGCTGCAGATTCCACCGATTTAATTCCAATTCTAAAACAGATTATCGCTATTAGCCCATCTATAAAAATCATTGCCACTCCGTGGAGTGCTCCGGTTTGGATGAAGGATAATAACAACTCTGTTGCGGGAAGTTTGCTTACAAACTATTACAGTTCATACGCGCAATATTTTGTAAAATATATTCAGCAAATGAAATTAAACGGAATTACCATCGATGCCATTACACCCCAGAATGAACCTCTTAATCCAAACAATAATCCGAGTATGGTTATGCAGGCTGCCGATGAATCTTCCTTCATAAAAAACTATCTTGGTCCGGCCTTTCAATCTGCCGGAATCACAACTAAAATTGTTGTTTACGATCACAATTGCGACAGGCCTGATTATCCTGAAACTGTTTTAAGCGATGCATCAGCCAATGCATTTGTAAATGGCTCTGCTTTTCATTTGTATGCCGGCGATATAAGTGCCCTGAGTCAGGTACATAACCTGTATCCTGGCAAACAATTATACTTTACCGAACAATACACGGCATCAACAGGAGATTTTGGCGGAGATCTGCAATGGCATGTGAAAAATGTGATTATTGGATCCATGCGAAACTGGAGCCGGAATGCGCTTGAATGGAATCTGGCAAATGATCCTTCTTTTGGTCCCCATACGGTTGGTGGATGCACAACCTGCAAAGGCGGACTAACTATAAGTGGCTCCTCAGTTACAAGGAATGTAGGATATTATATTGTTGCGCACGCCTCGAAATTTGTACCTCCCGGTTCGGTTCGTATATCCAGTACAGTAACCAATCTTCTACAAACTGCTGCTTTTGTAACTCCTGACAGAAAAAAAGTACTGATTGTTGAAAATGATGATCAGTCACCAGATTCCTTTAATTTAAGGTTCAACGGGAAATGGATTACTACTACTGTCCCAGCAGGTTCGGTATGTACGTATGTCTGGTGAGAATTTTGAAATTAAAATAAATGGCCATTGGATTTTCATCAGGATATTGGATTTTGACTTTCTGAAATTATTCTCTGGACTGGTTTCATTTGAATAAGAGTGAGATCCAATGGCCATTAGCTTTTCATAGATTCGGATTGTTCATAAGGCTATTACATGTTCGAAGGTTAAGATAGTTGGTTGTTATTGGGTTTTAATCAATTGGTTTTTCTGAATGTGTTCCGGTTTTTTAATGTCGGGTTAATGCAATCATGAATAATTTTGTTTTGTTGTAATCTTCTAAAAAACATCCTGTAAAATTCATGAATGACCCTCATAATGGTCGTTTGGTTTTTTGTTTTAAACAGGATGTTTTTCATTGGTAGGAAAAAGGGAAGACCGGCTCCGGACCAGGATAACGATCTTCAACTGTTTCGAATCATAAAGAAACAACATGTCGCACAACTAATAAATAGAACATCATGTGAATAAAATGTACATAATCTGTGATTCTGATGTAGTAGAAATCGGAAAAAGTATAAGGGTTTACGTAAATGTCAAAGGATGAGCAGTTGACCATGAAGATGTTACAGGTGGTGAGATAGTTCAGATCAGCTTATGATCAATAGAATACATGATCAGATCGGTATTGGTTTTCATGTTCATCTTAGTCATGATCCTTGCCCGATAGGTACTAATCGTACTAACACTCAGAGAAATCTGATCTGAAATTTCCGATACGGTTTTACCGGAAGCCAATAATTTCATGACTTCAAATTCGCGGTCAGACAGACCTTCATGATTGAATTCCCCGCCAGGCTGGTCGACGGTAGTTACCAATCTTTCTGCAATAGAAGGAGTAATATATTTCTTTCCCGACAAAACGCGGTTTATTGCTTTTACCAGCTCTTCGGGCGCTGCATCCTTATTCAGGTAGCCGGAAGCGCCGGCCTTTAAAACCCTGATCGCATATTGATCTTCGGGATACATACTCAGAATCAGAAAAGGCAGTTTTGGGTGACTTTGTCTGATTTGAGTCAAAACATCCAAACCGCTTCTGCCCGGCATGGAAATATCGCTGATCACGATATCCCACTCTTCCATCATAATTTTTTTCACAAGTTCTTCGGCATCGCCAACTTCTTCAATTAATGCAGATGAAAATTCATTTTGTAATATCTGTTTTAACCCTTTACGCACCACTGAATGATCATCTGCAATTAAAATTCGAAGCATGGACATCTATTTGAAGGGGGTAATGATAACTGCAGTAAGACGAACGTTTGCAAAGAACTGCAACAAATCAAGTTACCTATTATTTGTACCAGTACCTAAAATATTAATTCGTTTGCAATGGAATTTCCATATCTAAGTAAAAACACTTAGAACAAACACAAATCAATACTTCGTTTACAATGATCCGGCAACTCGACTACAAACGATTCGCGTCATATCGCAAATCGGGTACCAAGACGTGAATAAGCTTGCAGATGGTATTTCCTTTGTCTACATTACCATAAACCTGCGGCATTAAGATGCTCGCCGCCTCCTAAATCCATCTTATGAAAAACATTCTACTCTTTCCAATCGTAATTTCATTTACAATCTTTTCTTTCCCGCTTTTGAATTTCGGGCAGGCGCCTAATTTAGGCACTGCAGCCAATTTTGTCCTCTTCACTACGACAGGTGCTGTAGGCAGTACGGGCGTTTCAAATATTACAGGTAATGTCGGCTCCGGTGCCGGCGCCATCACAGGATTCGGTGCTCTGAACGGATTAATATATAATGCGGATGCTGTAACCACGCAGGCTTCGGCCGATTTGCTGGTTGCATATAACCAACTGAACAGCAACACTCCTACATTCTTTCCCGGACCTGTGCTCGGAGACGGTCAGGTTTTTACTGCTGGCGTGTATTTTTTGCCGGCAGCCGCTTCCCTCGATGCTGACCTTACATTGGATGCCCAGGGGAATGCCAATGCCGTTTTTATCTTCCTGATCGGAGGAGCGTTTTCAACAAATGCCTCGTCTGAAATTTTCTTGATTAATGGAGCACAGTCATCCAATATATTCTGGAAAGTGGAAGGTGCGGTACCTATGGCTGCAGGAACCATTATGCGGGGAACCATCGTTGCGAACAATGCCGCTATTTCGTTAGGTGCAGGCGGCGTATTGGATGGCAGAGCATTGTCTACTACAGGTGCCGTTTCTATTTATGGCTCTTTGGCTTATATATTACCAGGGGGAGGAACGGTTCTGCCTGTCGGATTGCTTTCGTTCACAGGTGTATGTAATAATCAACAGGTACTATTAAACTGGAGTACGGCGACTGAATCAAATAACAATTATTTCACCGTTGAAAGAAGCATCGAACAAAAAAACTGGACGGTCGCAGGAACGAAAACCGGTGCAGGTAATTCATCCGCTGTGCGCAATTATACATTTACGGACAGGCAACCCATTGATGCGGTTTCTTTTTACAGATTAAAACAAACAGATTTTGATGGCAATACGAATTATGGGAACATCATTCAGGTGAGTAAATGTGAACAGAACGATGCTGAAAATTTAATTCTTTATCCCAATCCTTCCACGAGCGGCAAGTTCAAATTGTCATTTACAGGAGATAAAAGCCAGGTCACATCAGTTGAAATATTCAACACACTGGGAGAGAGAGTTTATATCTCATCGGGATTTCAATCGAATTTCGATTTATCAGATCAATCAACCGGTTTATATTTTGTACAGGTCCATCTGTATTCCAAAACAATCACTCTTAAAGTCATGGTGAAAGAATAATTGATAGGTTATTTGCCACAATAATTAGCCGCCGAAATAGTTATATTATATTGCATATAATCAGATCACTTATGAAATTATTTATTATTTCCTTTATTCTATTCATGTGTTTATCCTGTAGTAAAACCAATACTCAGAACAATAATGTTCCGCCACAAAATGATTTAAAAACGCAATTATCCGGCAACTGGAAAGTTGTTAAATACGTTGCCTATAATTTTGATTCAACCAACGGGAGACCATATATTCCGAATGATACCATTTATCCGGTAAATTCTGAATCATGGAACTTTTCAGAAGATTCCGTTTATATTGATAGCTGGGAAACTTTTACTTACAGTGCGACAACCCATCCATATAGTTTTACAAATTCGCAAACTAAAGAATTCATTGGCACATATCCTTATATAGCCGGTCAGAACTATTTTAATGTGAATTCCGGCACATATGTTGACTCAAACTATGTAATATCCGTTACTGCCAGCGAATTGATTGTAAGAGAAAATACTTATATCAATTTAACGGATCCGTCCAGCGGGGTTTTATACAATTTAAATATCTATCTGCAGAGATAGATGGTATGAATTTGAAGAACATGCTTGCCAAATTCAAAGTGAAAAATACCGCTGCCCTGATAAAGATCGCTGTGAGCAATCAGTTAATATAACTGATTATTTACTAAAGGGAAGATTATTCATAAACACAATCTGAAACTGAAGCTTATTTTCATTTTCAAATATTTGGTACATAAGTCCCGTTTCCAGTCTTAGAAAATTATTTATTGCGTAACCAACAGCCCCATAAATCCTGTCCTGGTCAAAAACAGGATCTTTTGAGCGCAGGAAAATTTCATTATACGCGGATAAATAAACAACTTTCGATTCAATCACTTCTTTGGTGATCGGAATATTGAACGACAAAAAATACCTGAACCGCATTCCGAAATCGTTTGTAAAGAATCGCTCCTCAATTCTGTACCGGTGCTGGATGAAAACACGGCCGAAATTCTGTCTTGTAATGAACTGCTGGTAAATGGTATTGTTAGAATTACTGGTTTTTTTGCTGGTACCGGGAACATATGGTTCTGAATATACGTAGGCATATCCTAAAAGAACATTGTTATTGTTTTCTGTCAGATTAAATCCCAAACCTGTTCTGAAAACAAGCTGTCGCAGGTCACCAATAAAATTGTAGTTTCGATATTGCACCTCATTCCACCAGTTCCATTTCTTATTGATTCGTTGATTGCCAAAATAAATAAACCAATTACCAATCTCATTATTTTGGGCATTTATCCTTTTTGAAATGAGAGACAGAGCTACGATGAAGGACCATTTTAAAATAAATTTCGAATTTTTCGGCACCAGACTTTCTTTATATAATATTTAAAATGACTTAAAGAAAAATTACCTCCCCTGTTTTAAGACTGTAATAAGCACCCACTATTTTTATTTCCCCTTTATCTGCCATTTCTTTCAATATGGGGCTTTTCTGTTTAATGGTTTCTATTGCAATTAAAATATTGTTCTTAGCCACATAATCAACATATGCATCATTCTTCGACGACTTTTCTCCTTTGAAATCCTGCGATCTCACCACGGCCGGCTTTATTTTCGATAGCATGGCTGTAATGTTTCCCAATTTAACATCATCAATGGCTGATTTTATTGCACCACAGGATTCATGTCCCAAAATCAATATCAACTTGGCTCCGGATACTTTACAACCAAACTCCATACTGCCCAGCAAATCGACATTTACAAAATTCCCGGCAATTCTGCCGACAAAAAGATCGCCAATGCCTTTATCAAATACATCTTCCACCGTTACCCGTGAATCCAGGCAGGAAAGTACTACTGCCTTGGGATATTGCCCAAATGCAGCATCTCTTACGAGGGAAGAATGATCCCTTTGCGTCAGGTCATTATTCACATATCGTTTATTGCCCTCTTTCAAACTTTGAATTACCATATCTGGTGTTAAAGCGTCCTGTTCCGCCTTGGTTAAAACCTTTTCCTTTAAAGGAGGTCTTACAGAAACAGATGATTTTGCTGCGGTATCTGCAGTAACATCTTCCTTTTTCTCTGCTACATCATGACATGCAATAATTGAAACAATGAAGATTACCGTTACAAAGATTTTAGAATTTAAATTTTTCATAAACAGTTTTTTATTGTTTAATGACCGGTTGGCAGCTTTTATATGCAATGAAAGTTAATAAACAAGTATTTCATGCAAATTAGATCTTATAATATACTGATATTCAATAGTATATGAAACTAAATAATGAGTGGTCGCCCAAACAATAAATTGGTTCTCCCGTTGTTTTATTAGGAACAGCTGTCTATTTTGTAATGCCAATCTGCTTACCCAGAACAGGGCTGATCCAATTAAAATCCCATGAAAACCAACATACGGAAAGTATTCATACGCTTTCTTTTTATCCCTCTGATTTGCATCATTATTCTCGTCATCGCGGCGATCGCTGTTCTATATTCACAGCAACAACGACTGGTTTCACTTGCAGTAAAAGAATTAAATAAGAAACTTCCCGGAGAACTATCTATCGGATCCAGCAATATTTCAGTTTTTCAGAATTTTCCTTATGTCTCCATCGCAGTGAAAGATGTTCATTTTTATTCCGGCAAACTCAAAACGGATAAGCCCATATTCGAAGCGGAAAAGATCTTTGTCGGATTTAGTCTCACAGATATATTGAAACACCAGTATCATGTAAAAGTGATCTTCATGAAAAATGGTCTTCTTAATCTGGAGCGGGAGAATAACGGAGAACTGAATATTGTCGAAGCCAGCCGGCTGAACATGGATACGGCCGTTTCATCCAATGGAAATTCAAACGAACTGGATTTGGATTTGAAGAAAATCGTTCTGAAGAATATGAATCTCTCTTACTTTGACAGGCTGAGCCGTCAACAGGTTATTTCACATATCGATAAAATACAATCTTCATTCAGCAATGACAGCGAACGGATTTACTCTGACCTGCAGGGAGCTTTGATCGTTGATTATACCAGGCCTGATGACAGCACCCTTTTTCGCCACAAACATCTGAATGCAGATTTAAAATTGTCTTATGCAAAGACAAGCAGGATGCTTACAATCGGGTTGTGTAAATTGAAACTGGAAGATGCTGTCTTTAATATCACAGGAACAGCAGACCTGCTGAATGAAAATACAGTGGATCTGAAATTCTCCGGAGATAAACCGGACTTCAGACAATTATTTGCTTTTGCACCAGAAAAGCTTGCGAAAGAACTAAAGCATTTTAAATATAACGGGCTACTCGATTTTTCTGGCGCTGTTAAAGGAAAACTATTAAGTGACAGGCAGCCTCGCATCGATCTTTCTTTTTCATGCAAAAATGCCTGGCTGCACAATACAGAAACTAAAACGAAACTTGATTCCCTGAATTTTAAAGGATACTATACGAATGGTGCTGAACAATCATTAAAAACTTCGGAATTGCGTCTTCTGAACTTCAGTGCAAAACCGGACAAGGGCCTCTTCAAAGGGAATCTCGTTCTACGGGATTTTACAAATCCAAAAATTCTGATGCAGGTGAATTCAGATCTGGAATTGGGATTCATTGGAGCTTTTCTTGGAATTAAAGATCTGCAGCGCATTTCAGGTCATATCAACCTGAAGATGGATTTCAAAGAACTGGTAGATATCAGTCTGCCTGAACAAACCATCGGTAAACTGACTGGCGGTATACAAAGTGAATTGACAGTGACCAATCTTACTTTCAGGATCCCCTCCTATCCATATAATATTGAACATCTCGACATGCATGCCAATATGAAGGATGGCTTTTTGAAACTGGATACCCTCTCATTTCGAATAGGCAATTCTGATTTTCATATGAATGGATCTCTGAGCGATCTGCCTGCTCTTTTCCATCATCAGGAGAAACCGGTTCAACTCAGTTTAAATGCGGGTAGTAGCAAATTGGTACTGAGAGAATTATTGGCATTTGATTCATCAAAGAGCCGGAATGCAAAAGAAGAGATCTATGGTTTTAATGTAGGCATGACACTGGAGACGTCCGTGCAGGAGTTGTTGCACCCTAAGCCACTTCCCAGGGGGAAATTTAGCATAAATCATCTCAATGTTGCTTTTAAAAAATATCCGCATATTTTTCATGATTTTGGAGCTGACCTGACAATAAATGATACATCCATTTTATTGCGTAATCTTATCGGACAGGTGGACAGCAGTGATCTTCGATTTAGCGGCCGTGTAAATAATTATGCTCTATGGTTCGATAAAGTGAAAAAAGGAAAGACGCTGATCGCATTCGATCTGAAATCCGAGAGGCTGGCCCTGAAAGAATTGCTTGGACGACGCGGTATAAAATATATTCCCAAAGAATATAGACAGGAAGTATTTTCCAATGTCTGGCTGCGTTCGAAGATGGAATTAAAATATGATTCTGTATTCAGATTCGCCAATATAAAGATTGCCAATATTTCCGGTGCATGCACAACACACCCCTATCAGCTGGACAGCATCCATGGCAATATAAAATTCGGTACAGACAATTTTATAAAGATCGACACCCTTCAGGGGAAAATCGGGAGGAGTGATTTTAATATAAGCATGCGCCTGTACACAGGCAAAGATACCGCCAGAAGAAATAAAGAAAATTACCTGCAGTTTTCATCCCATTTCATTGATGTGAACCAATTGACAAACTATGTTCAAACTGCGGAAGATGAAATAACCGCCCCGCCGTCAGATACTGCCGCCATTACTGCAGTAGCCGCCACTTCTTCTCATGCTGATGCTTTTAATATATTCAGCATTCCCTTTATCAATTTCAATGCTACGGTAGATATTG
>DATHNR010000524.1:0-3172 GCA_035485835.1 Puia sp. | reverse complement strand
CAAAAATAACTATTCGGGACTTACCTGTTTCAACCGAGCGGTTGACTTATACATTTGATATACTGGATAAAAATACTGCAGAGCTCGATCTGAATTGGGAGAAGAAACAATTTCCCGTAAAAATCGTATATGCGGTAGATGAGATTTTTTTGGCAAATGCTTTAGAATTATTCAAAGGACAAACCGGATTTACCTGGCAGAATTATAATGCAGCTGCGAATTATACTCTGACCAGTAAAACCAATACCGATCAGGGATTGAAATGGGCTGACCGTGCGATTCTCATGAATCCTAATTTTACGGATATTTCTACTAAGGCAGATCTTTTAGATCTGGCTGGTAATCATGTGGAATCTGAAAAATTAATGAAAGATGCGATGGCAGTTGCCACAGAAAATGAACTGAATAATTATGGCTACCAGTTGCTGGGCAATCAGAAATTTGACAAAGCAATTGCCGCACTAAAAGCAAACGTAGAAAAACATCCTGCAAGTGCGAACTGCTGGGATAGTCTGGGAGAAGCATATGCGCTTTCAGGTGACAAACAAAATGCGATACTCAACTTCAAAAAATCTTTGAGTCTGAATCCTCCGGAACCAGTTAAAGCTAATTCAGAAAAATATTTGAAACAACTGGGAGCGATGTAAGAACAAGTGTGAGAGTGTGAGAGTGTGAGAGTGTGAGAGTGTGAGAGTGTGAGATTGTGGGAGTGGGTGCTATTTGGTTGAAAGGAAAAAGGAAAGATCTTTATCCCGATCTTTCCTTTTATTTTTTAGATGAACCTTTCTGATTATTCAGCATTATCTTTCTTTTCTTTCTGAAATGTCTGCCAGCCACTGATTCCTTCAGATTTTAAAACAACGATCTGATCCGCATTTTCGACAGTTGCAAAATATGAAGTGCCAGTTTCTGTTTGAATTTCGAAAAGATCACTTACCCAATAATTGGAATTTGATTTCTTAAGAGAGGTTAATAATTCAAGTGGCAATTGATTCGGGCTGATAAAACGAGTCACAGCTATCAATTCTCCACTTTTATTGAAGTAAGCAAACAACACCATGTCGTTTACATTGAACTGTGCTTTTACAAAATTTGCTTTGACTTCCCATTGAATGTTACTGGCATTTGCAAATTCCCTGTTGAAAGAATTGATCACATTTTTACTAACTGAGGCTGGAGCGACGCTGGCGGTAGTTGGTGTAACTGCGGCAAAACTAAAAGCAGTAAAACTTACCAGGGCGATACTTAGAAGCAGGATTCTCTTTTTCATTTTTTTTGTTTTTATTGGTTTGTTACGATTGATTGTCGATACAAATATATAATACTTAATAGTACTATGCAAAACATAGTAGTATGAATGGCATAATAATATGTATAAACGGTGAAAATAGCTTGATGGATGTCATTTTAACAGAAATTCTGAGGATAAGACGACATATAAAAGAGCTTTGTTACCTTTAATTCAAACATTCTTTTATGATCAAATACCTCTTCAAATTATTGATAATCACCTTTATACCTGGGTTTTTACTGGCTCAGCAGAACGATTCCACCTATGCCGACCGCTTAGGATTCCCCAGAGGTGCCAGGGTTTTAATTCTCCATGTCGACGATGCCGGAATGAGTTTCGACTCTAATATGGGGGCTGAAAATGCACTTACCAAAGGGGTATCGACCTCTACTAGCGTAATGATGCCTTGTTCCTGGGTTCCCGGATTTGTTCATTTTCTCAAGTCCCATCCTGATATAGATGCAGGACTCCATTTAACACTTACTTCAGAGTGGACTTCTTATCGCTGGGGTCCGATTGCCGGAAAGAAAAATGTTCCCGGACTCGTTGATTCTGAAGGAGACCTGTGGCCTCAGGTTTACCAGGTTGTGGCACATGCAAGTGCCGATGAAGTAGAAATGGAAATGGAGGCACAGCTTGACCGGGCAAGAACAATGGGATTTGAACCGACACACCTGGATACACATATGGGAACAGTTTTCGGATCACCGGAATTCCTGATGAGGTATATAAGAATTGGCATTAAAAATCATATCCCTGTCATGTTGCCTGGTGGCGCAGATGTTTTGATTCAGGAACAAATGAAATTTCCGGATGCAACTATTGGTCAAATGCGCGTCCTTGGTAAAATGCTTTGGAATGCCGGATTGCCCGTACTGGACGATCTCCACAACTATAGTTATGACTGGATTATTCCAGCTGATATTGCTTCTGACGATAAAAAACTGGACGAATATAAAACAGCCAAATATATTGAAGCGTTAAAAACTTTGAAGCCCGGTCTTACCATGATGATTATGCATTGCACAGATGCTGGTCCTGAATTTAAATATATCAGCGATAGCGGGCCGACCAGAAGAGGAGATATGCTCGCAATGATGAATCCGGCATTTAAGAAGGCCCTCATGGATCAGGGAATCATTTTAACTACCTGGCGCGAAGTGAAACAAAGAAGAGACAAAATTAAATAATTTGAAACTGCGTTGGGCTTTATGCGTTAAGCGTTAGGCTTATTCAAGTCTGATTATCGCAAACCCCGATTGTTGATTATTCAAATATGGAACTGCCACTTCATCTGCAGAAAAACGATGGGACCGTTGAAAGTTCATTAATTTATTCATTTTCCAGAAGATAAGTGCATCATCAGTAGTCTGACCATGCATATTAACGGTAGTAGTCGTTGCAAGCGGGTCTGAGGATCCTTCAGTACTATTATAAATAATATATACTTTATCTTTTTCTGGAATCAGAAGGTAGGAGAGATCAGGGTTATTTGATTCTGCATGCTGTTCCATATTCATGATTCCACTCCAGGTGCTGTCTTTAGATACAGCCGGGAAATAGAAAAGATTTAAATCACCCTGGTTTCGAATAATTGAAATAGGACTCAGTCCACGACTTAAATTATACCCTTCTTTGATTTGTTTACTGTCGTAAGTGGTTTCCAAATAATTTGCCATCAGATAAGGAGTTTCCCAGCTATTAATATAAGGAACCGATGGTTTATTAAATTCATATGGTGAACCATATTCCTTCAAATACATATAACCACCTCCCGGAACAGCAATAAAGCTTTCATGGCTCAGGTTTTTGCTTTGTATATCGCGGCGCTGCGTATTAACACGATAAGACGAATCAAAATAGAACATACCATCCTTCATG